>JALSHD010000036.1 GCA_026982395.1 Chromatiales bacterium
TGCAGTTCTAGAGCCAATCGATCCCGCTAGGGCTTTGCAGAACATTTATGAGTGGTGGGCAGATGCCAGAGATGCGGAGCTCGAAAAGTATCGTTGCGATACTTATCCTGAAGGACGTTTGCTTCAACTGACAGACGATGAAAAGGGGGGCATTGACCGTTCATCCTGGCTGGTTCTACTGCTCCTCGGTGGATTTCACACTATGGGAAGAGCGCAGCCAGAGCAGCATCGCAGGTTTGTCGAGAACTGCCAGCGCCGTGGATGGTGGGATGTATTCACTGACCCAGAACCTGCACGGCGTTTCAATGACTGGATGGGGGTGCTGGATCAATACATTGACCAACAGGTAGACCAGCAGGAATATGAACAGTGGATGATGCGGTTTCCGATTATTTACAAATTATCTCGCCATTTAGATGATTATGTAGAGCTTTTGCTTGGCTTGGAGAGGTATCGAAAGGATTTTGACCTGGAATTGGTTTTAATGCCCTTGGCTGACCCCGATCAACAGGGTGGTGGTATAACTGCGCCACCTCTCGGGCGTACCCTTGGGATAGGAGCAAACTTTGTGATTCGAGAACTTATCCGACACCAAGTTACTAATAGCCCACATTTGCGTGAGCATGCTTATACTCCGTACCATAGGGTTCGCAGACTCCTTTACGAAATGGGATGTGGAGATATCGAATCAGTAGGTCGTCTCAAAGCATCACCTATTATCTTTGAATTTATTTCCAGACATCTCGGTCCTGAAAGTGCGGACTTTAAATCTGATTATGATATCCCGCTGCAAATTGTGTCTGAGGACTGGGAATTGCAGCAATCGTTGCTGGGCCGTGAGCTTACATATGATGAGGGGTTGTAAATAGTGATAGATCAAGGTGGCTCGCAACTCAGCCCAGGAGATGAAGTTGTTCATCAACGGTATGGACCAGGTACAGTGGAGTACCCGAAGGGTGAGACCGCTATTGTTCGGTTCGAGCATGGGCTGGAAGAATGTGGCGTACTAGATCTCAAAAAGCAGGTTAGCCTCAGGGTAGCGCTGGAGAAAAATGAGTGGCATAACCCACTCGAAGTGGTTACTAAATGTCAGGCTGCGGCAATTCTATCCGTCAATGATTCATGGGGCGTGTTTTCTCGATCACGAATCTCTCTGCTGCCACATCAGTTATGGGTATGCCATCGGGTATTGCGCCGCTGGCCTATACGTTACCTCGTTGCTGATGATGTAGGTCTGGGAAAGACCATTGAGGCCGGCTTGATCCTGTGGCCATTGATTTCCAAGGGCCTGGTTCGTCGCTTGCTGGTCCTGTGTCCCGCATCTCTTGTGGAGCAATGGCAGTTACGGCTAAGAGAAATGTTCGATATCCGTTTAGCAAGGTATTCAACCGAAGCCGACAGCAAGATGGGAGATTTCTGGAACACCCATAACCAAGTAGTTGCGTCACTTCCGACACTGCGGGCCGATAGACATGGCAGGCACGAAAGAATACTAGAGTCCGATTCATGGGACTTGTTGATTGTAGACGAGGCACACCATCTGAATGCAGATGAATCCAAGGGAGCAACGCTCGGTTACCAGTTTGTTGAGAACTTGCTAAAACAACAAAAGGTCGAGTCGTGTGTCTTTTTCACGGGCACACCTCACAGAGGAAAAGCATACGGGTTCTGGTCACTTATGAAGTTGTTGCGGCCCGACTTTTTCGATCCAAAAAAACCAGATCATGAACAGATTGAACTCTTGCGTGAAGTGCTAATCAGGAACAATAAGAGCCTGGTAACGGATATGCGCGGTAATAAGCTTTTTCAGCCTGTTACGGTTCATTCTGAGACCTACTCTTATCGTTCGGAAGAGGAGGAATTTTACAATCTTCTGACGGACTTTATTGCGAGTGGCAAGGCGTACGCGACCTCCCTTGCTGCTAAGGAGGGGCGTCAGATAATGCTGGTTCTGATTGCCATGCAGAAGCTCGCGTCCAGTTCAGTCGAGGCAATCCGGAAAGCACTAAAAGGACGGTTGAACCGACTTCGATCTACAGGGGAAAATTTACAGGAAAAATTGAGACTTTCCACTAAGGAAAAGGCAGCACTTTCGGCAGCAAATGATGATTCGTCCGTCTTGGAAGACTTCGAGAATGATATTGATACGATGCTGGCCGAGGCAGCACTTGTACTCATGGAAGAGGAGATACCACATCTTGAGTCGCTGGTTAATGCGGCCGATGCGGTGGTGTCTGAGACTAAAATTGAGAAGATCCTCGATGTTTTGGAGGAGCGTTATAAAGATAGGCAGGTGCTTTTCTTTACTGAGTACAAGGCAACTCAGGCCCTATTGATTGAAGCATTAATGAAAAAATATGGGGAGAAGTGTGTAACCTTTATCAATGGGGATGAAAAGCTGGAAGGATTGCGCCTTCCTGACGCCTCGGTGGTTAACAGAAATATTGACCGGGGGGATGCTGCCGACCTGTTTAATGCGGGAGAGGTACGCTTTTTAGTTTCTACAGAGGCTGGTGGAGAAGGTATAGATCTTCAGGAAAAATGTTATTCCCTGATTCATATTGATCTCCCGTGGAATCCGATGCGGCTTCATCAGAGAGTCGGGCGTCTTAATCGATATGGCCAAAAAAAGCCTGTTGAAGTCATTACATTGCGGAATCCAGCAACAGTTGAGGCCCGCATATGGGATCTGTTAAACGCTAAGCTGGAGCGGATTATGTCTGCACTCTCGGGTGCGATGGATGAACCGGAGGATCTATTGCAGCTAGTCCTGGGGATGTCGTCTCCCGGAATTTTCTCGGAGCTTTTCAGTGAGGGGCAATTTGTTATGAGAGGGACATTAGATAGTTGGTTCGATAAAACGTCCTCAACACTTGGTGGACAGTTGGCGATCGATACGGTCAAAGCGCTGGTTGGTAATGCTACTCGTTTTGATTTGAGCGGATTGAAAGATGTTCCAGACGTGGATCTGCCACATTTACGCGCTTTTTTTGAGAATATGTTGGTGTTGCAACGACGTAGACCTGTTCATGTGGGTGAGAGCCTGACATTCAAAACGCCGGATACTTGGCTTGATGAGCCAGGTATCCGAAGGAAGTACGAGGAAATGGTTTTCGAACGAGGGGCTCCGGGAGGTAAAACCGCCGAAAAGGTGCTTGGTGTTGGTCATAGAGTGTTTGACAAAGCGTTGAAGGCAGCCTTGGAATTGCCTGTCTCGTTAACCTATAGCAAAGATATAAGCGAGCCGTTGGTTATTTTACAGATATTCGATCGTATAACAGACCAGTCCGGCCACATGCGCCAGGCGATAGTCGGTATTGAGTGTTATAGTGATGATGGCGTAGCAGGGTGGAGCGTACTACGCGATTGGGAAGTTCTAGAACGGCTGAATGGTATTCGAGACAAGGAGAAGGCTACCAATAAATTAGATGTTCAAAATGAAACGCTAGAAGCACTCATAAAAAATGCAGGGAAACGAGTTGCAGCAGAAATGGGAAGTCTGAATTTCCCTTTCAGGATTCCTGAGTATAAAGCCATCGCACTGATTTGGGGGGGGAGAAAAATAATCCAATGATGGATCGGCATATAAGTCTGCAGCTCGTGAGGGTCGTTTTGCTGCAGGTGATATGCGTACTGGTAAGTTTCCTGTCAGTACACACGAGGGTGTTCAAAACTCTGTGTCAGAGCAGCTCAATCATATCCTCCAATTGGGCGACTGTCCCGGCCAGGCCCTGTCGCAGTAACGTATCGAGGAATTCCTCGGGAGATTTCGGTGGGTTCTTGAGTGCCTGGCGTTGAAGCCTCGCGACGTTGCAGACAGCACCAGGGTTGAGATCCAGGAGATGGCCGATGAATTCATCGGGGTGTTGGGCTTCGATTCCGTAGCGGCCAATGATGTCTGCGGGGAAGTCGTTGAGGTTGAAGGTGACGATGACACCGGCCTGGCATCGGATCGCCGCCGCCAATACATGGCGATCATCCGGGTCGGGCAGCTCCAGGCTGTCGATGAGTTCTTCGTAGCCTGTTATCAGACAATCGGGAACTGCCTGGTTCATGAGTTGCCGGGTACGCTCGAGTTGTTCAGTCGTGATGTCCTGCCGATTACCCAGTACACTACCTGTCCATTCGTCGTGGATGTGATCGGTCCAGCGCGCGCGGAAAAGCTCCGTCATGGCCAAGCGCAAGAGAAAGTCGCGCAGTGGCGCCGGATACAGAACGCAGGCGTCATAGATCGCGGTGAAGTTCGCCATGCGTTCAGTATCCCATGTCGAGTTCCTGGGCCTGTTCGGTCAACTCGTCCAGTACACGGGCGCGTTGGGCTTCGTTGCGTTTCTTGTATTCCACCAGATCCCGGAAGAGAACGCGGCGACGGGTGCCCACCTTGCGGTGGGGAATTTCACCCTGTTCGAGGAGCTTGACCAGATAGGGCCGGGAGACGTTCAGAAAGTCTGCGGCTTGCTGCGTGGTGAGCTCGGCATGATGGGGCACCAGCGTAATTGCGTCCCCCTGGGCCATGTGGGCCAGGATATCGACCAGCATGCGCATCGCCGAGACGGGCACCGTAATTTCCTGATCTCCGTCGATCAGCCGGATACGCGCGGTTTCCCCGCGTCCCAGGCAGGCCGCGAGCAGACGGCTGCTCTGTGCGGCCAGTTCTGCATCTTGCTCGCTGGGGGCGATCGCCTCATGATGTTTTCTCGCTGCCGTTGCCATGTTCGTAACCCTCTGTTTATAAAACAAATATCAGATATCATGTCCTTTTGCTCCCAAAATGATAGCCTATAAACGAAATAAGCGCAATATACGAAACGAACGAAACTGAAAATTCCTTATGGCCGATAGCTCAGCCGTTCCAGAATCCCCTCCAAGGCCTCCAGAGAGTGGAAGGCGAAGGAGATCCGCCCCCAGCCACGTTCCGGCTCATAGTCGACCCGGGTCTCCGCGTAAGCTTCCCCCCAATCCAGACAGGTGAAAAGTAGAGCTTTCTGGCACTAT
>JALSHD010000037.1 GCA_026982395.1 Chromatiales bacterium
GTCGCGCATTTTCGCCAGTTTGTAGCGCAAGGTTCGTTCACTGATTCCCAACCGTGCGGCAACCGCTTTACGGCTGCTGTCTGGCTCTTTCAAGGCATCAACAATAATCTTGTACTCTTGCGACTTCACGCCATCGGTCAGCGTATCTGCCGCTTCAGCAGGCGGCGCTGTTGTCACGCTCTGTTCTGCCGCCTGTTCAAGATGCAGATCCTGTGCCAGAATTTCCTCGCCCCCCTGCAGAATCAGTGCTCGCTGGATCACATTGTCCAGCTCCCGCACGTTGCCGGGCCAACGGTACTCCAGCAGCCGTTTCCGGGCTGCTTCACTCAGCACGGGAATAGCCCGCCCGGCGTCACGCGCATGGCGCTCCAGCAGATATTCCGTCAATGGAATAATGTCATCTGCCCGCTCACGCAGCGGTGCAATCTGTAGCGGAAAGACATTTAGACGGTAGAACAGATCTTCACGGAATCTATGTTCGGCAACCTGCTGTTTCATGTCACGGTTCGAAGTGGCCAGCACCCGCACATCCAGATGAATGGTCTTGCGTCCACCCAGCCGCTCCACTTCGCGCTCCTGCAGTACTCGCAATAACTTGGCCTGCAGGGAAAAATCCATTTCCGAGATCTCGTCCAGCAACAGGGTGCCGCCCTGGGCCTGTTCAAACTTGCCGGGCGCGGCCTGGCTGGCGCCAGTATAAGCCCCCTTTTCATAACCAAACAGGGTCGCCTCTAACATATTTTCAGGAATAGCAGCACAGTTAACCGCAACAAAAGGCTGGTCGGCCCGCGGGGAGTGGCGATGGAGATAGCGAGCCAGCACCTCTTTGCCGGTACCGCTTTCTCCGGTAATCAAAACCGTTGCACTGCTGTCTGCAACCCGGCGCGCAAGCTCCCGCAAGGCGTGGGTATGCCGATCATTCCCGACCAGATCCATATCATCTGCCAGATGGGTGCCGAGATAGCGGGCAACCGTATTGACCAGCACCTCAGCCTCAAACGGTTTGACAAGATAGTCCACGGCACCGTCACGCATTGCCGCCACTGCCTTCTGGATGGTTCCGTAGGCGGTCATCAACAGCACCGGAAGTTCGGGGTATTTTTTCCTGATTCGATCCATGAGCACCTGACCGTCCATGGGTTCCATCTGGACATCACTGACGACCATACCTACAGGCTGTTTCTCCAGCAGTGCGAGCGCGGCTACGCCATCATTCGCGCTGAATACCTGAAACCCGCCCAGCTCCAGCGTATCGCACAACGCTTCCAGCAGGCACTCATCGTCTTCAACCACCAGTACAGATGATTCCGGCATTTTCCCCAACCCCACTTAGAAAAGATTTAATTAGTCAGAATGTGTAATTACGGGTAACCGCATGCTGAAAACAGTTCCTTTACCCACCACGGATTCCATTTCAAGATCGCCCTGATGAGCATGCGCCACACCGCGCGCCACCGGCAGGCCCAGCCCGGTGCCACTGTTTCGCGTGGTTACAAACGGCTCGAATATTTTCTGCTGCAGTTCGGGGGCGATACCCGGCCCGTTGTCAGCCACGGAAATCACCAGCTGTTTTTCATTTTGCACGTGTGCGCCGAGAATTATCCTCCCCCCTTCACCCACCGCCTGGATGGCGTTGGTCACAAGGTTCTGCAGGGCGCTCAACAGCAGTTCCCGATTGCAGCGTACTGCCTCTCCGCTGGTTTTATCATCCAGAATCAGCAATATTTTGTACGCCCGCAACTGGATATCCACCGCATCCCGCAAGGCCAGTACCAGCTCTGTCGCGGTCAGCTGTTCGCCGCCACCGAGTCCACCATGAGCAAACAGCAGCATATCGTTCAGCAACTGCTCCAGATGATGAATTCGATCAAGAATTTTGTCCGCCAGCCGCAACCGCTTCCGCTCATCCAGCGCAGGATTTTTCAGCTGGGAAACGTAAAGCAACGCCGTTGACAGAGGTGTGCGGATCTGGTGGGCCAGTGAAGCAGCCATCTTGCCCATAGACATCAATCGCTGGTCGCGATTCACTCTCTCCTGCTGGGCACGTGGTTCGGTTACATCGGTAAGCAGCAGAATCTGGCCCGGCTCCTCTCCCAGCGGACAGGTGGACAGACTCACCAGCCGGCCATTGGCAAGCCTCAGGTCACATCCAGCTTGCGGCTCAGGTGCAAAAGCGTGCGCAATGACATCCCGCCACATGGCACCCACCAGAGTTGTCCCCAGCAACGCCTCGGCTGCCGAATTTGCCTGCTGTACGAAACCCGCGCTGTCGAGCACCACGACTCCTGCAGGCAGTCCTTTCAGGAGGCTTTCAAGACGGCAGGCAAGGCGCTCCTTTTCGGCCAGTTGCAGCTCATATTCGCGTTGTATCTTCGCCAACAACTCTCCCTGTGAATCCGGCGAGCCCCCCGGTTGATCAAAATCACAGGGCAACACCTCCGGAGACAGTTCGGAAAGAGCGGTTGATCGGATGGTTTTGTTTACCTGCTGCTTCATGATTCCCGACAGAAAAAATGTACTGCAGGATGTTGAGCAAGAAATGTGCCGTCATACCCCTGTCCAGAAGCGGACACAGGAATGAGGTTTTACGGATCAGAGCTAAAGAATCCAGAGGCAATGCGGCAGAAAACCGCCATTATTGCAGCAAAAAACGGGATTATATTGACGGACAGGTTCCGAAACTCAAAGTGAGCGGGCACACTCTTCTTCCGGTTCTCGATCACGGCGCTGAAGGCCGTATTTGCGCAATTTCTCCACCAGCGTAGTTCGACGCAGATTGAGACGCTTGGCAGCATGTGCCACAACACCATTGCTCTCTTCCATGGCCTGTTTAATCAGTGCATATTCAAGATTGTTCAGATGTTGCTTGAGATCAAATCCCTCAAAAGGCAGGCGTACCAAATCGACCGAAGGAATCGATGCAGTTTCTTCTATCGGGTGTGCCATAACGGACCCCGTGTGAAACTTAGTCGGCAGATCGGGTATATCCACCACTCCACAGGGATACATGATTGCCAGCCGCTCAATGAGGTTGGAAAGCTCCCGTACATTACCTGGCCATGCATAGCGGCAAAGGGTGTTGATTGCATCCGGGGTAAAACGAACAGATGAACGCTTCTCGTGTTCAATACGGGTAATCAACTCGTCAATCAACATCGGAATGTCTTCAGTACGCTCGCGCAGAGGGGGCATCTCGATGGGAAATACATTCAGGCGATAATAGAGATCTTCGCGGAACTTGCCCTCCTCAATCAGCTCTTCCAGGCTGCGATGGGTCGCCGCAATTATACGCGCATCAGCAGTAATGCTCTTATTGCTGCCAACCCGTTCGAAAGTTCGCTCCTGGAGAACCCGTAACAGTTTAACCTGCATGGGCAGACTCATGTCACCGATCTCATCCAGAAACAGGGTTCCACCCGCAGCCATTTCGAAACGTCCCTGGCGCGCGCTTATCGCCCCGGTAAAAGCCCCTTTTTCATGACCAAAAAGCTCGCTCTCCAGCAGATCAGCCGGGATCGCCCCGCAGTTGACAGGAACAAAAGGACCCCGCCGTGCCGAATGATAATGAAGATTACGCGCAACCACCTCCTTGCCGGTTCCGGATTCACCCAAAATCAGCACATTGGCGGTAGAGTCAGCAACCTGTTGAATAAGCTGACGCACCTTGCGAACACCAACACTGTTCCCAACCAGACTGCGAAACAGCTCCAGTGTGCTGTCGCTGGACTCCCGGAAAGAGCGGTTTCCCGAGCTTTTTGCCCGGTATAGCGCTTCTGTTAATTCGGTCTGCCGAAACGGATATCTCAATGAGCTGTTATGACGCTCATCGTTGGTCAATACAAGGGAAGGGGGTTCCCCCGGCTGCTCCAGCAACAAAACGGGAATTTCGGGAAATCTGGCCCGCACCTCATCCATGATAGAGCGGGCATCATCGGGGCTGGACTGGCCCACCATGATAAAACTGGGCTGATTATCAACCGCTGGCAGTGCCTGATCCCAGTTTTCCGGCGATATCAATACTGGCTTCCAGTCCATGAAAGTCAAAATGGTGGTGAGATCTTTCTGGCGCCTGGCGTCTTGCTCGATTAACAAAACGGTGGTTGTTGCACGCATCCCCCATCCTCCGCTGCATCAACAGTTGAATTTAGAAGCAAAGGCTAACATGCGCTCATCACAATGTCAAAATATTGTCACGAAAACAATTACCTTCCACCCGAATTTCGGAGCCTCGCCCGGGCTACCTCTCGCCGATGCTGTCGGAAAACCAACTTTTCCAAAGCATCCCGAACCGGCCCATCAATCTCGTCAAAACAAACAGATACGGTGTACGCATGTGCTCCGGTACTTTGGCAGGATTGTACTGAACCGGTAGCAGTAAACGGATTGGGAAACACCGGGCTGAGATAGAGCTTGAGAAGAACCAGCGCCCCAATGGGCAGCTCCTGTTCCGAACTCCATTCCACCCCGTCAACAGCCAACCTTACCGGTACCGGGACGGGCAAGTTGCGCCAGCTGCGGAGTGTCTGGCTCAGCAGTTCAAGAATCAGGTTCAACTTGTGATCGATACGCTGCAACTCTTGGCCCAGCGATGAAAGTTCTTCGTCATGTTCTATTGCAGGCTGCTCATCCACCACCAGCAACCCCTGAAGCAGAACAGCATTGTCATGCTGATAGCGCTGTTGTGATGCAACATCGGCAGGCTCCTTCAACAGCTCCCACTCAACGGGGATCACCTCCTGGTAACAGAGGGTCGTTAACTCTTCATTATAATTGCCGGGGTTATTCTGTTTCATAATGTTGCTCCAAAACTCCTTGCTTATTAACCTGAACTCGGGATAAGACGTGAACTTAACGCCAGTTTGCCGATCAGATCTTTTGACAAATAATCCTCTGATCATAAAGGTAAACTGGCATGGATAACCTGGTCGAAATTTTCTGTGATGTC
>JALSHD010000038.1 GCA_026982395.1 Chromatiales bacterium
CACCGCAGCCAGCGCTCCTGTTGATTGCCGGTGGCAGGCACAAAAATGGTTTGCTGTTGCTCAAACAGAAGCTGCAGCTGAGGCTCGGAAAGCTCTCCTTTGCTTTTCCCCAGCAGAACATTGGCCTTGACGCCGAGGAAATCCAGCAGGGTGGAGTTAACTGAAGAGATTCTGCCCCCGGCATCCAGCAACACGATTCCAACCGGTGCCATATTCAGCAGATGTTCCATCAGTGGTGGTTCAACTTGCATTGTCATATACGTTCTCCCTTTTAATATCTGGTGTTGCTGGCTGTATCCACGCTTGCAGCGCGGTTTTTCTTGTCTGTCACAGGGGAACCTCCACCTGTGTATGGGTTAACAAAAAGGAGGGATAGCTTTAGGGCACCTCTAAAAAAACATTTTTTCCGCGATAGTGGCATCAGCTCTGTGCTCGAACCCCCTTGCATTCCTTATGCACTGGCTCTATACGCGGGGGTTCCTTGTTCTCGTGAGAAAACCACTATTTTTAGATGTGCCCTTTAATGATTGTCACCAAACCCGCCTCTGGATGATCGGGTTATCGGACAGAAGGCTTGCTTTTTAACCCCCCCTAGGAGTTTTTTCTTCCCTGGACGCAAACATGATCGGCTGTTGGTCTCCAAGGCACCTCTAAAAAAGCTCTTTTTCCGTGATAGCGGCACCGACTACCCGTTCGATTCCTCTATATACAGCGGTTCTGCGCACGGAACCCCCTTGTTCTTGCGGAAAAATTACTAATTCAGATAGCCCGCTAGGGAAGAGTGGCGAATCGGTGAATCGATATTTTATTATGTTCAATGTACCTGTTGCGATATGGAAGTGCAACTTCCGGGAAATATCCGGTTAATCAATGACCGGCATAGAGCCGTTCAATGTCTGCCGCATGGTGCTTGAGAATATGATTGCGGCGCAATTTCAGGGTAGGAGTTATCAAGCCGTTTTCAACGGTCCAGGGCGCCAGGGTCAGCGAGATCCGCCGTATCTGCGCGTAACCGGGGAAGGCGGCCGTGCGTTTTGTGATTCGCCGCAGCACAACCGATTCAACTGAACGGTCGCGTAACAGTTCATCCTGAACCGGGCGCCATTTGCGCTCCTCAACCAGCATCTCCCACTTCTCCTTGTTGAGTACCGCCAACACGGTCAGAAAGGGCCGCTGTTCACCGATAACCATGACCTGTTCAAACAGGCTGTCGGCAATAATGGCCATCTCCATCTCTGCAGGAGGAATTTTCTCGCCATTGGCCAAAACCAGAATCTCCTTCAGGCGGCCGGTTAAGAAAATATGTCCCTGCTCATCAATGCTGGCTTTGTCACCGGTATGCAGCCAGCCCTCTGCGTCAATGGCATCAGCGGTGGCTTCTGCATTATTCCAGTAACCGAGCATGATGTTCGGGCCTTTCGCCAGAAGCTCATCTTTCTCGCCCAGCCGAACCTCTACACCGGGAAGCGGTTTTCCTATGCTGGCGGGAAGATTGTCCTGCAGCGAGTTCACGCTGATGACGGGGCTGGATTCTGTCAGTCCGTAACCTTGCAGTACCTGCACATCAAGTCCGACAAAAATCCGCGCGATAGCGGGTGCCAGCGGGGCTCCACCACAAACAGTCAGCCGGACCCGACCACCCAGATTATCCCTGATTTTGCGGGCTACCAGCCGATCAAGCAGCGGCCAGGCCAGTGAACCGGGGTGCCAGGAGGCCCTCCCCTGGTGATGTTCGTGACGGCGCCAGCCGATCGCTACCGCCCAATCGAACAATTTGCGTATCAACGGAGATTTGGCCCGAAGTTGCTCCTCGATACGAAGATGCACCCGCTCGAAGATCCGCGGCACGGAGACGAAAATTGTGGGCCGAACGGTCTTGAAGTCCGTGTTCAGCTGCTGAATGGAGCGCGCAAAAGCAACAGTGGCACCGGCCATCATGGGAAGATAGTAACCGATGGTACGCTCTAGCGTGTGGGAAAGAGGAAGAAAAGAGAGAAACAGATCGTCTGTATAGATGTCGATACACTGCAGCCCGGCATGGGCATCGCTGAGGATATTGCGGTGGCTCAGCATCACCCCTTTGGGTCGGCCGGAAGTGCCGGAGGTATAGACGATGGTTGCCAGCTCATCAGGGGCGCTATCCCGGGCGATCAGTTCGCCACCCTGCTCCCCCGGCAGCCACTCATCGATCCATTGCAGGCGGGGATCGGTTTGCTGGGTCTCGATGGACTCCAGGGTAATAACCCGCTGCAAACTGTCCAGCCGATCGGCAACCTGTACAAACTGCTGCCACTGCCGCGGACCCTGAATCAGCAGCAGTTTGGCGCCGCAGTCCTCAAGTACATAGCAGAGGTTCTCCGGGCAATCGTTGACAAACAGTGGGACAACTACCAGCCCGAGGCCCAGTGCCGCCTGATCGAACACCACCCACTCACGGCAGTTGCCCAGCATGACCGCAACCCGGTCTCCGGTCTGCAGCTGTTCACTCTGCAAGGCTCTTTGCCAGTGGGCCACCATGGTTGCCATGGTCTGCCAGGTTGTCTCCTGCCACTGCTGGGAGTTGGAATCGAAATGGCGATAAGCCATGGTATCCGGTGAGCGTTGCACGCGCTTCCGAAACAGTCCTGCCAATGTACCTGCCCGTTGAACCGGGATAACGTCGGTAAGGTGTTGCATATCATTAACCTGACGATTTCTTGTCTAGACTCTTATTCTCCGAAGCATATAGGAAGTAATGGCCACTGCGCAAATGGTAGGCAGGGTCGCGCTGAGGAACGGTGGTATTGAATAGACAATCCCCAACTGCCCCAGGCTGTGATTGAACAGGTAGAAACCGATGCCGATCAAGGTGCCGGCCAGCAGTCGGCTACCCATGCTTACCGAACGCATGGAGCCGAAGATGAACGGAATCGCCAGCAGCATCATGGCGCCGGTTGCAAAGGGTGAGGCCAGCTTGCTCCAGAATGCCACCCGGTATTGATCCGAATTGAGTCCGTTACTTTCCAGATAGTCGATATAACGCAGCAGTTCGCGGGAGGAGAGTCCCTGCGGCTCGACGGCCACCACATCAATCAGGCCGGGGTTGAGGATGCCGTGCCAAATCAATTGGTGTTGCTGTCGGGTGGTAATGCGCGGTTTGGTGAACAGGGTCTGGCTGACATCCTTGAGCACCCAGTTGCCATCGTTCTGGTAGACGGCTTCGGGGGCATAGGTTAGTTTGAGCGGTAGCTTGTTTTCGTCAAAATCATAGAGATGAACGCCGCCAAGATGATTGTTGGAGTAGACAGTGCGGGCGTTGATGTAACTGTTGCCCTCGCGGATCCACAAACCGGAGCCGGTGTTAACCGATACATGTTTCTCCAGCGCAGTAGCGCGCAGCTTGAAGGCGTACTGCTCGGTGTGGGAAGCGACCCCCTCGCTGATAATAACGACGATAACCATCATCAGCAGGGCAACCTTCATTACCGCCCAGGTGATTCGCATCACGGAAACTCCGGCAGCGCGCATCACCGTCAACTCACTGTTGCTGGCCAGCGTACCAAGTCCCATCAGGCTGCCGATCAGGGCGGCCATGGGGAACAGATCCCCCGCCCAGCGGGGCAGAGTCAACAAGGTAAACTGCAGTGCCAGCAGGGGGGTATACCGTGCTTGCCCAACCTTTTGCAGCTCCCCGATGTAGGTCATGAAAATATACAGGGCGAGCAGTACCGCCAAGGTGGTCAGCGTGCCGAAGATTACTGTCCGGCCGATATAACGGTCCAGAATACTCATGCCGCCGCCCTTCTCAATGCTGAAAAGCGCCATCTAATTCCGCTCTGGCGACCCACCTCGAACGCCACGTACAGCAACATCAGGCCATGAACCCACCACAACCCGAGAACCTGGGGGGTCTCCCCCTTCTCCAGCCAGGTTCGGGCGACACCGAGCATATTGGCGTAGATGATGTAGATCAGAATAGCGCTGAACAGTCGTGAGTAGCGTCCCTGCCGGGGAGATGTCCGGCTGAGCGGTACGGCCAGCAGGGCCAACGGGATCACGGAAAAGGGAATGGCCAGCCGCCACTGCAACTCGGCAACCTCCTTGAGACTGTCCGAGCCAAATAGCTCACTTGATGGTATGGCTCGCAACCGTGGATCACGATAGCTATGTTGGGTATCAATGCGTACAGCATGCTGTTCGAACTGGATGATGCGAAAATTTGCCTGGCCGGGGATCCCCTCGTAGCGGGTGCCATTGACCAGAATCAGATAGCGCTGGCCGGTTTCGCCATCGATATGCTGATACCCTCCCTCTGCAGCAATAACATTCTGCTGCAGTGGCTGTTCTCCCGGCATCTGGACAAAGACCTCCTTCAACCGGCCCTGTTCAGGATCGACCTTTTCCACATAGAACACCCCTTCCCCGGCATCGGTGCTGAAACTGCGGAAGGTCCCTACCGGGATCCCGCCGATCTCGGTTACAGATTTTGCTTCATCCATCAGCCGCTGCATTTTGTATTCAGCCCACGGTGACAGCAGCAGTGACAGGCTGCCGGTTATTACCGCAAGCACAATGGCAAAAACGGTGATCGATTTAAGCAGCCGGCCAATGCCGATGCCGCAGGCTGCCAGTGCGATCATCTCACTGTCCTTGTGCATCCTGCCCAGGGCGACAAGAATCGCAATGAAAAAGGCGAAAGGCAGCAGCAAGGCCAGATTGTTTACCAGCGTGAGCGCCAGCATGATCAATACTTGCTTGCCAATCAGATCACCAGCGACCACCGCATTAAATAGCATGACCAGTTGATTTCCGGCAAAGATCAGCAGCAGCACCAGCGTGATGGCCAGCCAGACTCCAGTTATCTCCCGGAAAATATAGCGATCAATAATCATCTATAATGCGTGGTCAGTAAAAACACAGTTATGATATATGGATTCGCCC
>JALSHD010000039.1 GCA_026982395.1 Chromatiales bacterium
AACAACTACTCAAAAAAGTCCGGGAGCTCTGTCCGGACGCGGATCTTTATTCGGGCATGCCGGAGGCCTATCTGGACGGATAACGGGCAATACTTGCCGGGAGCAGGTAACCGGCAGGCGCGACTGGGTCAAAACCCAAAAAGGCTGGCAACTGGAGGAAGCGCCGCCCGTCACCGACGTCTCGCTGCACCCGGGCAACGCCTGGGGCGGCAGCCGCTCAAGCCTCACCGACAAGACCGAAATCCAACCGGGCGGGGTTGAGTCGGTTGCAAAAGCCAGGTGGGAAAAAGTATCTGGATGAGCAGCTCAAAGCCATGACCGAGGGACTTAAGAGAGGCGAAGGCCGCTGGAAGAAATACGAAGAGGATGCAAAATTCGGGAAAGCTTTGGATGAGCTAAATGAAATACTAGAAGACAACCAACTCCAGGACTTCAAGGTCTGCCGCGTCAAACTGGCAGACGACCCGACCGGCTGTTATGGCAAGGACTGCCTTGACACAGGCATCTCACTGCCGCAGGACAACGTCGCCAGATACTGGGCACAGACCCAGCTCTGCGGCTGGTGGGACGAGGCGGAGGATATTGGCAACCGCCTGTTGGCTGCATTCGGGCCGGACGGAGGTCAACCACGCGCCATCCTCAAACCGGACCCTGACGATGGACTCAATGGCCTGTTATGGTTTTTGCTTGAGCTATACAGCCGCGTCAAGGAACAACCCATCGAGCCCGGCGCCTTACCGTCAGCCAGGTTTTCCTACCCCTATGCCGACGTGTTACAGAGCTGGAATACCGATGACCTGGATGAAGTCGACAGATGGATCTCCATCTTGTCTGAAAACCATCTTAAACTTACCACACAAGGCGAAGGGTTTACCTCCATTACTTCATGGCTTTTCCCCTACGAAATCCCGGCATGGCTGACCGCTCGCCAAAAACAGGGGCTGGAAAACCCGGCAGAGTACAGCCATCCGCTGATGCAGCAGCCGCTGGCTGAATTCATCCCGGACACCCCGCTGGACAAGCCGGACATACCGCAGGTGGAAACCCTGCTGCAAATCGTTCGTAACACATTGCCTGCCGAGGCCGCATTCATCGATTTAGGACAGGCGCCGGCAAACCATGAATAAATTCAATTTCGTCAGGTTCCCTTATGTTGTAATATCTCCCGTCGCTAATGCCGTTTTTCCGTGTTTGAATTCGACCCTGGATGTACCGAGGATTGACATATACGGAGCCTCGAATTTCCCGTAAAATATAACAGGCCAATAATCATGAGAAAAAGTTTTTTTCATCGTCTGACCACCCTGCTCTCCGGGGTTGTTCTGGTAACAATATGTGGTTCACCGGTAGCAGGGGAACTGACCGGCAAACCCGAGTTACAGGCTTTTGTAAACAGGATGGTTGAACAACATCAGTTCAACAGCGACCGCCTTGTCCGGCTGTTCAAGCAGGCCAGACTGCAACCGGATATTATCGCGGCAATCAGCAAACCCGCCGAGGGTAAGCCCTGGTATCAGTACCGTCCCATCTTTCTCACCGAAAAGAGAATCAAGGGGGGAATCGCTTTCTGGGACAAGCATGCTGAAACGCTGGCTAGGGCAGAACAGGAATATGGGGTACCGGCCGAGATTATCGTTGCGATCATCGGCGTGGAAACCCGCTATGGCGGATACACCGGGAAACACCGGGTGATCGACGCTCTTGCTACGCTTGCATTCGACTATCCACCACGCAGCAAGTTTTTTACCAGCGAGCTGGAACAGTATCTGCTGATGACCCGGGAGGAGCAGATTGACCCACTGAGTCTGAAAGGCTCGTATGCCGGTGCGATGGGCATCCCGCAATTCATATCCAGCAGTTACCGGAATTACGCTGTTGATTTTGATGGTGATGGACATCGCAATCTGTGGGACAACCCGGCGGACGCTATCGGCAGTGTGGCCAACTATTTCAAACGCCACGGATGGAAGCCCGGTGAGCCCGTTGCCGTCCAGGCCCATGTTTCAGGAAACAGATACCAGGAGCTGGTTAAAAAGGGAATGAAACCACAACTGCCGTTAGCGGAGTTTTCCGCTTTCGGCGTCCAGATTCCCGAACAGCTGGACAAGAACCAGCTGGCCGCCCTGCTGGAGTTTGAGACCGAAGGCATACCGGAATTCTGGCTGGGCCTGCACAACTTTTACGTCATTACCCGTTATAATCACAGCTCCTTGTATGCTATGGCGGTATACCAGCTGAGTAACGAAATACGCAAACAGCGGGAACAGACCAAATGAACAGGTTCACAGCAGCCGGAAGTGGCTGGAAAAAATATGTCCTTCTACTCCCCGCCTGCCTGATGGCGGCCTGCAGTACACTGGAAAAGGATCGGGCACCAAAAGGAGAGATCGACATCTCCAGCATCCCCGATGCTGTTCCAAAAATGGAACAGCGCAGCAAATATGGCAATCCCGACTCCTACGAGGTCAATGGACAGCGTTATTATGTTCTTGATAACAGCCGGGGCTATTTTGAGCGGGGAACCGCCTCCTGGTACGGCGAGAAATTCCACGGCAGGCGCACTTCCAGCGGTGAAACATATAACATGTACGCCATGACCGCCGCCCATAGAACGCTGCCACTGCCGACCTACGCCCAGATAACCAATCTCGAAAATGGACGCTCTGTGGTGGTCAAGATCAATGATCGGGGTCCTTTTCACGACAATCGCCTGATCGACCTCTCCTATGTTGCCGCTGCCAAACTGGACATGCTGCATAAAGGAACCGCACCGGTGGAAGTTCGGGCAATTGACCCCTATCAGGTGGAACCTGCCGGCGAAATCAGTGTCCATCCTGTAATATTGGAAATTCCGGAATCCACCGCCATCCCGATACAGGCTGAACTGCCTTCCCAACCCGGTCTGCAGGATAACGCGGAAAGCGGCCAGTTCTACGTTCAGATGGGGGCGTTCAGCGAACAGCAGAATGCCGAAATGCTGCGCTCCGCCGTAGCAGCGAGTGAAAAGGCCGAAAACATCCATATCCAGCAAGGCAGCTCTGCTGAAGGCAAAACACTGTACAAAGTTCGGGTTGGTCCGTTGGCAAGCCGGGAAGAGGCGATACAATTGAAAGAACGGCTGGCTGCCGCAGGAATCAGCGGCCCACATATTGTTACCGAATAGTATTCCAAAGGATTTATCAAAAATATGCCCAATTTCAATTCATTGATCCGCCACTCTGTTCCGTTTGTCCTGTTGTGGTTTGCAGTCAGCTCCGTATACGCCGAGGTATTAATGCCCTCCCCTCCCCGGCTGGCGGCCAAAAGCTATGTGCTGATGGATTTTGACAGTGGACAGTTTCTCGCCGAAAGCAACTCCAACGAGCGAATGGATCCCGCCAGTCTCACCAAGATCATGACCGCCTACATCATATTCAACGAGCTGAAAAACAACAATATTCGTATCGACGACAAGGTACATATCAGCGAAAAAGCGTGGCGTATGGAGGGTTCACGCATGTTCGTGGAGGTGGACAAGGAAGTCCCGGTAGAAGCTTTGCTCAAGGGACTGGTTATTCAGTCCGGCAACGATGCCAGCGTCGCCCTGGCCGAACATGTGGCCGGCAGCGAAGAGGCTTTTGCCTCGCTGATGAATAAGCACGCCAGGCGTCTGGGAATGAAAAACACCCATTTCGTCAACAGTACCGGGCTGCCGGACAAAGAGCACTATACCACTGCACATGACCTGGCCCTGCTGGTTCAGGCACTGATCCGCGACTTTCCTGAACAGTACAAACTGAACTCCGAAAAAGAGTATCGCTACAACGGTATCACCCAGTACAACCGCAACAAGCTGCTGTGGCGAGACCCCTCCGTCGATGGTGTAAAAACCGGCCATACCAATGCGGCCGGTTACTGTCTTGTCGCTTCCGCCAAGCGTGATGGCATGCGCCTGATCTCTGTAGTAATGAACACCTCCAGCGAAAAGGCCCGTGCAACCGAAAGCCAGAAACTGCTCAAATACGGTTTCCGTTTTTTCAGCACCCATCGGCTCTACGAGGCCAACAAACCACTGACCAACCTGCCGGTCTGGAAAGGTGAAAGTGACAAACTGCCGCTTGGCCTGAGCAAACCGCTCTACGTTACCATCCCGCGCGGACAGTATGACAACCTCAAGGCAACCATGAATGTTGATGAGACGATTGTTGCCCCGGTGGAAAAGGGCCAGGAGTTTGGAACCGTGAATATCGCCCTGGATGGCAAACAGATCGCCCAACAGCCCCTGCTCTCTCTCAAGGCCGTCGCTGAGGGGGGACTGTTTACCCGCCTGAAAGATACGGTACTGATGCTTGTTCAGTGATGAGCAATGACACCGTATATCTGAATGGCGAATTTCTGCCGCTGTCAGAAGCAAAGGTTTCCGTGCTGGATCGCGGATTCATATTTGGAGACGGCGTTTACGAGGTCATCCCCTGCTATGGACGGCTGCCGTTTCGGCTGACTGAACATCTGGCGCGGCTGCAGCACAGCCTGG
The DNA here is from genome assembly GCA_026982395.1 of Chromatiales bacterium. GTDB lineage: Bacteria > Pseudomonadota > Gammaproteobacteria > Thiohalospirales > Thiohalospiraceae > DRMK01. Next base: position 4,514 of record JALSHD010000039.1, read on the forward strand.
ATGCAATAAAACTCGCCAACCCGCTGAGTCCGACCGAATGGGAAAAACTGCTTCTGCAACTGGTCGAGCGCTGCGATGCGGATGATCAGTCCCTCTATCTGCAGATCACCCGCGGCACCGCCAGCCGCGACCACGGCTTTCCGGCCAACACCCCGCCGACCGTCTTTGCCATGAGCAACCCGCTGAAGGCACCGGCACCCACGCTGCTGAAACAGGGTGCTTCAGCAATCACCCTGGATGACATCCGCTGGCGCTACTGCCATATCAAGGCAATCTCCCTGCTGCCCAATGTTCTGCTGCGTCAGCAGGCGCTGGA
>JALSHD010000040.1 GCA_026982395.1 Chromatiales bacterium
CCTCAATGTAGTGCAGAGGCTGCATCAACTGTTCCGCTGTCGCCGTTGTATAACCACTTATTGCCGAACCATAGATGGCCAGGAGGGGGCTGGCCCCCAGCAATGCCACGACAGCCACCAATGACACGCGCTCAGTCCATACCCCTTTGGCAGCATCACCATCGGTCTTGAAAAACAACGTACTGCCTGTCCGGCTGAGGGCGACCACGGAAAAGAAACTGGCAACCAGGACCACGGACCAGAACCACACCGCGCTCAGATCTTGGGCGGCTGCCTGTAACAGCAATATTTTGCCGACGAAACCGCTTAGCGGCGGTAAACCCGCCACGGCAATTGCACCGACAAAGAACAGCGTTGCCAACATCAGTGGCTGGCGTACCGCCGGACCAGGCCGCAGTTCGCTACCTATCTCGCCACGCTGGCGAGCGACGATATCGGCCAGCAAAAACAGCCCTCCGGTAATCAGTGTTGAATGCAGCAAGTAATACAGTGATGCGGCAACGGATTCCACTGACAGCAGCCCCACGCCGGCAATCAGCGTACCAACCGACACCACCACCAGGTAGGCCACCTGTTTACGCAGACAGCGTGAGGCCAGCACGCCAAAAGTGCCAAGGGCAAGCGTTCCCAGACCCAGCGGCAACAACCAGGGCTGAGCCACATGGGCCAACGCTCCGGCCTCAACCCCGAACACCAGCAGGAACACCCGGATAATCGAATAAACGCCGACTTTCGTCATTATCGCAAACAGTGCGGCTACAGGCGCCGATGCTGCACTATAGGCTCCGGGCAACCAGAAATACAACGGCAGCAGCGCCGCCTTCAGCCCAAACACCACCATAAACAACAGGGCAGACACATGAACCAGACGCAACTGTTCCGGCTCAGCCTGGGCGACCTTGACCGCAAGGTCGGCCATATTCAGGGTGCCGAGCATGCCGTAGATCGTCCCGACCGCGATCAGAAATAGCGCTGAACCTGCCAGGTTGAGAACGACATACTGCAGCCCGGCCCGGCTACGCAACGGTCCACCGCCATGCAGCAGCAAGCCATAGGAGGCAATCAGCAGGATCTCGAAAAACACGAACAGATTGAACAGGTCACCGGTGAGGAAAGCTCCGTTGAGCCCCATCAACTGCATATGAAACAGAACATGGAAATAGCGGCCGGCCCGGTCCTGGCCATTACATGCGTATAACAGGCTGAACAGAGCCAGCACAGTGGTTAACAGAACCATTAACGCACTTAGCCGATCCAGCACAAGCACGATACCAAAAGGCGCAACCCAGTCGCCCACGGCATATACCTGGTACCCCCCCTCCAGACTGGAGTTGAACAGGACTACAGCCACAACCAGCAATGCCAGCATGGCAGCCAGGCTCACAGCACGTTCAACCGCCGCTCCCGCACGCGCCATCAACAGGATGATGATGCCGGCCATCATGGGCAGCAACACGGGCATAATCAACCAGTGGCCCATTAGCGCCGCTCCTTCCCGTCCACGTGGTCGTTACCCAGATCGCCGAAAGCCCGGATAGCAAGCACCACCAGGAACGCAGTCATCCCGAAACCAATTACGATAGCCGTCAGCACCAGAGCCTGTGGCAACGGGTCGGCATAAGCGGCCGCATCAGGAGAAATTAAAGCTGCGGCATTACTGACCAGACGTCCTGAAGAAAAAAGAAACAGATTAACCGCGTAAGAAAGCAAGGTCAGACCAATAACAACATCCATGGTGCGCGCACGCAGCATAAGATAGATACCGCAGGCAACCAGAATTCCAATGGCCGCTGAAATCAATAATTCCATCAACGACTCCTCTCGTTGTCAAGCGCCCGTTGAGACGCCAGTGGACCGCTCAATTTACCCAACTCGGCCAGAATCACCATAGTAATTCCAACCACTGTCAGGAATACTCCCAAATCAAAAACCATGGCACTGGCCACTTCAAATTTGCCTACCACCGGCCAATACAGATAGGTGAAAGTAGTGGTCATGAACGGATAACCCACCACCCAACTGGCAACCCCTGTAAGTACAGCCAATATCAGACCGATGGCAATCATCTTGAAATAATCGATGCGCAAACGGGTCTGAGTCCACTCAACCCCACTGGCCAGATATTGCATTACCAGCGCGATCCCCACTACCAGACCAGCGATAAAGCCGCCTCCCGGAGCATTGTGACCACGCAGCATCAGATAAATCCCCACCATTAACGCCAGCGGCAGCAAAGGCCGTGACACTACGGCCATTAACAGTGGCGGTTTGGTAGTCGCCCAGCCATAAGGGCCCGGCTCATTGGGCCTGATATACAGATTTTGCAGCATGGCATAAATACCGATGGCGGCAATGGCCAGCACGGTAATCTCACCAAAAGTATCGAAACCCCGGAAATCAACCAAAATTACGTTGACCACATTTTTACCACCCCCACCGGGCACACTTTGCTCCAGATAGAAACCGGACAGGGTATCAAACGGAGAGGTCAGAATAGCCCAGGTCAAACCGGTGATCCCAACCCCGGCAGCACCAGCAAGCAGGGCATCACGCCATCGCCTTCCATGGCTGGAGTCGGTAGCCGTTTCTTGCGGCAAAAAATGCAATGCCAACAGCAGCAATATAATGGTAACCAATTCAACAGAGATCTGGGTCAAGGCCAAATCCGGTGCGGAGAAATAAACAAAGGACAGTGATACAAACAGCCCCACAACACCCAGCATTACCAGCGCGGGCAGACGATGACGGTGGAGGATCACCGTTCCTACAGCCGCCAGCGGCAGCGCTATCGCTACCATCAGGGCAGCTCCGTTGAACGGAATGTTGCTGGAAGCCAGGCTGGGAAACTCCACACTATCGTATTGAGCTGCAGCAAAAAATCCGACCGTAACCGCAGCCCCGACCAATAACGCCATGTAGCGCTGCAACGAACCATTTTCCAGTACGCCAGTGGCCCACCGCGAACCCTGCACCAGAAAGTGAATCAGATAATCGAAGATCTGCTTGGCACCAAATCCGCCGGGGAGCAGGCGATCATGTAAAGCAAACAGCCGATGGCGCATCAAATAGAATAAAACCCCGCCGACCAGAGCGATAAAACTCATGGCCAGTGCCATGTTAAACCCATGCCAGACAGCCAAACTGTATTCTGGCAATGGTGCCTGCAATACACCACTGGCCGCCGTGGCCAGCAGTGGCCCAACCGTAAATGCCGGCAGCACCCCTACCAGCAAGCACAGCAACACCAATACTTCGACCGGAATCTTCATCCAGCGAGGCGGTTCATGGGGCGTTTTGGGCAAATCATGGGGTTCTCCATTAAAAAACACGTCATGAATGAAACGCAAGGAGTAGGCAACGGCAAATACGCCAGCCAGGGTCGCAAGCACGGGAATCAACCATGTCCAGTCGCCTGTATGGCGCAAATGCAAGGTTTCAACAAAAAACATCTCCTTGCTGAGAAAACCGTTGAGCAAAGGCACCCCGGCCATCGCCGCCGCCGCAACCATCGCCAATACTGCAGTATAAGGCATATATTTGAACAAACCGTTCAGGCGACGCATATCGCGGGTACCAGCCTCATGATCGATAATACCGGCAGCCATAAACAACGAAGCCTTGAATGTCGCGTGATTGATAATATGGAAAACACCGGCAACCGCAGCCAATGGTGTGCCAAATCCGAACAGCAAGGTAATCAACCCCAGGTGGCTGATGGTTGAATAGGCAAGCAACCCCTTGAGATCGTGCTTGAAAAGGGCCACATAGGCGGCGAACACCAAAGTAACCAATCCGGTTGTAGTAACCAGATAAAACCACAAATCACTGCCTGCCAGGGCCGGGTGCATACGCGCCAACAGAAAAACACCCGCCTTGACCATGGTCGCCGAATGCAGGTACGCACTAACAGGCGTAGGTGCCGCCATGGCATGGGGCAGCCAGAAGTGAAAGGGAAACTGGGCCGACTTGGTGAAAGCTCCCAGCAAAATCAGAATCAGCGCTGGTGCATATAAAGCATGGTTCTGGATCAACTCACCCGAGGCCAAAACCACGGACAGCTCGTAACTGCCGGTAATTTCACCCAGCAGCAAAATACCGGCCAGCAGGCACAAGCCACCTCCCCCCGTCACCGCCAGCGCCATGCGTGCGCCCTGGCGCGCATCTGAACGATGGTGCCAATAGCTCACGAGCAAAAAGGAACTGAGGCTGGTCAGTTCCCAGAACATCAATAACAGAATAAGGTTTTCTGACAATACTACGCCCAGCATCGCACCCATGAACAGCATCATGAAGGCGAAAAATTTGGGCATGGAATCTCTGGGTGACAGATAGTATGCCGCATACAGGATCACCAGCAGCCCAATGCCCAGAATCAGCAAGGCAAACAAAAAGCCCAGCCCATCGAGCCGAAATGACACAAACAGACCAAAATCGGCCATCCAGGCCCAACTGCTTACCAGTATCTGGCCATTGAAAACCTGTGGCGCAAAGCTAAGCAACAGCGCAAGCGAGATCGCCGTCAACGCACCCGCGATCACAGCAGCCCCCCTGCGACTGCGCCCCGCCAGGAAGGGCACCAGCAAGGTACCTAACAAAGGTATCAGGACGATTAATAACAATTTCATGCGGTATTTATATAAAAAGGTATAGTTTAACTTCAGGTCATATTTGAATAATCAAAACTATCCGGCTTACCCCTGAAACACGCCATCTAATCAGAGCTGGAAAATGCTTGTTTATCCGTACAAACTTGCATATTCCATCTTGTCTTGAACTGGCCCTGCCTTACAAGTGTTCCGGACAGTGACCAATCCACACCTTACTGAATAAAATGCGCCACAAGCAACATCCAAAGCTTTGCGTAATATACGCATTTGCAATGGGAAATGTAAGATGGTTGCCTTATTATAACGAAGAGACAGATATTCACAGATAACCGGTAGACTTTAGTAGAATAACCGGTTTTTCCTTGAATCTCCTGATAAAGCAGCAGGGTACAAACAGCCGGGCCGTAGCCGAACAATAAAGACTTTGTGTGTCTCGCCACCAAAGAGCAGAGACTCACGGGTTTTATTATCGGATTGCAACCACCCGGATTGCCTCCGATGTGCGTCGGTTCAAGATGGACTATGCAAGTTTGTACGGATAAACAAGCATTTTCCGGCGCCTGGGCATGGGCAGCTCATTTACCGAGGCCATTATCCACCCCGCAATCAAACGCTACGTTCCACCCGGGAAGTATAATGACTCGAAAATCAAAAAATCGGAGCAGATAGTCGATCCAGAGCACACGCCGCAGGAAACCCTCCTTCCTGCGGCAGCTGTTGTGCAAACTGATGCTTTATACCAAAACTGCGCTCCGGAAAACAACCCTGTCCACAAGGCACAAAAACGCAGCTGATTGTTATTTAGTCTCCATCCGAAGAAAAAGCTGTCAACAGATGCAGCAGGCTGAGGAACAGGTTGTATATCGAAATATACAGCGCGACGGTAGCCATGATGTAGTTGGTCTCACCGCCATGAATGATGTTGCTGGTTTCGTAAAGGATCAGGCCGGACATCAACAGTACAAACATGCCGGAAACTGCCAGTGACAACAAAGGCATTTCAAAGAAGAGTGCGCCCAGGCCACCCAGGAAGGCGACAATGATCCCCACCATCAGGAAACCACCCATGAAGCTGAAATTCTTGCGCGTAGTCAGCACATAAGCGGATAACCCCAGGAAGATGGCGCCGGTCCCGCCCAGCGCGGTCATCACCGTTGACGGGCCATTGGCCATGGCCAGGTACTGATTAAGGATTGGACCTAATGTGTAACCCATAAAGCCGGTCAGGGCAAAAACGCAGAGAAGCCCCAATCCGCTGTTGCGGAACTTGCTGGTCAGAAACAGTAATCCGAAATAACCCACCAGCGTGATGATCAACCCGGGATGGGGAAGATTCAGCATCATGGAGACACCCGCCACAGCCGCACTGAACAGCAGTGTCAGCGATAACAGGGCATAGGTATTCCGCAATACCTTGTTGGTAGCCAGTACCGACGCCTGTGATTGAGCAGCAGGAGAGTTAACAATATTCATCTTTAGGATCCCTCTGATTTTAAAACCAATTCAATGCCACATAGCATAAACCACTCCGCACATGGGATAAATAGTGTAGACAGTTGCCTCAACATATAAAACTCGAATATTATTGGCCAATCATTCGTAATTTTCGATGCACACAGATGGCCGGACTCAACTACAAACATCTGCGCTACTTCTGGGTGGTCGCCAAAGAGGGAAGCATTGCCCAGGCCAGCCAGGTGCTACACCTCACGCCCCAGACCATCAGCGGCCAGCTGAGCCAGTTTGAAAAATCACTGGGGACAAAACTGTTCACCCGCTCCGGCCGAAATCTGGTGCTGACGGAAAGCGGACGCACTGCCCTGGAGTATGCTGAAGATATTTTCCTGCTGGGCGCAGAGCTGGAGGATCAGTTGAGCAGCCGTCCGGCCGGACGGCCATTACGCTTCTCCGTAGGAATCACCGATGTCGTTCCCAAGCTGATCGCACATCGCCTGCTGGAACCTGCGCAACAACTTCCGGAGCCGGTACACATCATCTGCCGGGAGGGTAAGCTGGATAACCTGCTGGCAGATATCGCCATCCACAAACTTGACATGCTACTGACAGATCGCCCCATCAGCCCCGGCAGCAACGTGCGTGCATTCAACCATCTTCTCGGCGAATGCGGCACCACTTTTTTTGCTGCACCGAAACTCGCCGGTCACTACCGGGACAACTTTCCCATCTCGCTGAAGGACGCACCCGTTCTGTTGCCGATGCGGGAAACCGCAATTCGAAACAGTCTTAACCAGTGGTTTGACGAACTGCAGCTCCACCCCATCGTTACCGGTGAGTTTGACGACAGTGCACTAATGAAAGCGTTTGGTCAGGCCGGAGTGGGAGTTTTTACTGCACCGACCGTAATCGAAAACGAGGTGATCAGACAATACAAGGTGGAGATAATCGGGAAAACAGAGAGTATACGTGAACAGTTTTATGCCATATCTGCCGAGCGAAAGTTGAAACACCCTGCCGTTGTTGCCATCAGGGATACTGCCCGACAGCAGGTTTTCCGCTGAAACAAATTTCTGCACGCTGATGCAGGATATTGCCGTCCCCCCGTAATTTCTCCGCAAGTAGTGAATATGTTAACCACATCACACCTGCCTTGAGCTATATTTGAGTATCTTTCTCCGGCACAATAGTTGAACAAGGCAGATAACTGATGAACCGGATCAGGCGACTCGACGCAATGGAATACAGGGAAAAACCCGTTCGCATGGCAAAAATCACACCGCCACGAATCAAAAAAGTCTATCACCGTAAACGCCTGCTCCAGAAACTGCAGGAAACCAGCGACCTCGCAGCAGTATGGATATCCGCTCCCGCCGGCTCTGGGAAAACTACGCTGATAGCAGATTATCTGGCCAAACAGATTCGTAACCGCCTGTGGTTTCAGTTGGATTCAGGTGATGCGGACCCAGCCACCTTTTTCCACTACCTTGGCCAGGCAGTGGAAAATACCACGCCACAAAACCATATTAAAATGCCACGCCTTTCACCCGGGCATCTCTCCGGACTGCCGGCCTTTACGCACCACTATTTTGAAACGCTTTTTCTGCACCTGAAACCACCCGCCGTATTGGTGTTTGATCATTTCCAGGAGCTCCCCCTTGATGCACCGTTACAAACATTGTTTAGCGAGGCAATAACGGCGGTTCCGGAGGGAGTTCAGATGATTTTTCTCAGTCGCAACAAACCACCACCATGGTTTTCGTCACTGCGGGCGCAGCAGATAGCGGCTTTTCTTGGCTGGGAGGATCTGCGGCTTACGGAGGATGAGTCACTGGGAATTGCCAGCCTGTTCGAATCAACCAACCCGCATAAACACCCCGAACAGGTTATCCTGAACCTGCACCAGCAAACAAGAGGCTGGGCAGCGGGGTTGATATTGATGCTGCAGGCAATCGAGAATGAAGATGTGGATATTGATGCTGTGACCGGCTGCGCACGTGAAACGATTTTCAACTATTTTGCCAGTGAGCTGTTTGACAAGGCCGATCCGGAAGAGCAGACATTCCTGCTCAAATCGGCACTGCTGCCCAGTATGTCACTTCCTGCGGTAACCGAATTTACCGATCATCACCATGCTGAAGCCATATTCAGGCGCCTTCACAAACGCAACTATTTTGTCACGCATCGGGACGGCAAAAATCCGGTCTATGAATATCACCCTCTGTTTCATGAATTTCTGCTGGCCCGGGGCATTGCGATCTGGACTCCGGAACAGTTGAAAGAAACCCGCCTTCAAGCCGCACAGGCGTTGCACTCTGCGCAGCAGCCGGAAGAGGCAATTGAGCTGCTGTTACAGGCTGAAGAGTGGACAGAGGCAACGCAAACTATCCTCAGACAGGCTCCTTTTCTGTTGTCTCAAGGCCGACTGCATACACTCAAGGCGTGGCTGGAATGCCTTCCTCACAAGTTACTGGAGCGCTCCCCGTGGCTGCTTTTCTGGCTTGGAAAATGCCAAACCAGCCAGCATTATCTGGAAACAGAACAGCTATTCAACAGTGCATTTTCCCTGTTTGAGACAGAAAAAGACATCGAGGGAATGTACCTGACTATCGGAGATGCCATGCAGCTGGCATGGGTATCGCAACAGGCTCATCAACATATCGATCCCTGGCTGACACGTTTTGAAAAACTGTACTCGGCCGAGGCAGTACCATCCAGAGAAATTGAAGCGAAAGTAATTTCCAGCGCGTTGATGGGAATCTATTTCCGCGAGCCGGAACATCCGCTGGCAACACAATTAATCAACCGCGCCGAACAACTCTGGAACTCTCCCCTGAGTTTGAATTTGCGCTGGCAACTGGGAACAGCCGTTGCCCCCATTCTTTTTGGCCGGGGGCAGCTTCTCCACTGGATGGAAACAATTCGAATTTTTGAGCCTGACAACGGAAGTGAAAAAATAGCACCTGAAATACGCCTGTATATACTCATATCCATCTCCATCGGAGAGCTGTTCAGGGGACATTATGAAAGCAGCCTGGAGCATATCGAACAGGGCCTGGAGTTGGCAAAAAAAAACAACCTGACCCTGCTGGACAACTGGCAGCTTGGTCACGGCACAGCCAATGCCCTTCTCCAGACAGACCTGCAAACAGCAGATCGCTACCTCGAGAAAATGCATCACAATCTTATCTCACTACCGCCAAACATGGATACCGCGCTCTACCAGGTCATAATGAGCTGGCGTTCACTATTTGATAAAGATTATTCCCGGGCGCTGGAACATGCCCGGACAGCATTTAACCTGGCCAATACCATCGGCTCTCCCTACCCTATTGCCATTTGCCGCTATGCGCTTGCCCATGCACTGTTTGAATCCGGTCAGCACATTCAGGCGTTCCAGGCTCTCGAACAGGCATGTATTCCCTGGGGGGGAGGCAAACATCAGCAACTACTTTTCATGACCACATTTTCAAGAGCCTGCTTTCAGCTCCGATTGGGAGAGAGGGAGCCAGCCATTGCACTGCTGAAAAAGGTGCTGCACCAAGGTAGCACCCAGGGATACGGCCTGCCGTTATGGTCGCGGCCAGATTTGGTGGAGCCGCTACTCCACCTGGCGCTTGAGCAGAACACGGAAACCGCTTACGTACAACATCTAATCCGGCAGGCAAGGATTGTCCCTCAGGATCCCTTGGACATTCCCGATAAGTGGCCCATGCCGGTACGGGTTTTTACGTTGGGCAGATTCTCCGTCCAGGTAGATGGCAAACTACTATCCTTCACTGCCCGGACAAAAAACCGTCCGCTGGAGCTTCTCAAGGCAATCATCGCATTTGGAGGACAGGATGTAGCCCAGGAAAAATTAATGGATGCCTTGTGGCCGGATGCCAGTGGCGATACCGCCATCAAGTCCATGCATACGACATTGCACCGGCTGCGCAAGCTCCTCGGTACCGAGGAGTCGGTGATTCTTAAGGACGGATACCTCTCTCTGGATACACGCAATGTCTGGGTAGATATCCGCTGCCTGGAACAGCTGCTTGATCGGATCGGTCAGGAGCTGGACTCTCCCTCTCTTGACGCCGACGTCATAACGAGGTTGACCAGCGCTGCAGAAAAGCTGTTTCAAGGCCCATTCCTTGACAACGAGGCAGCTCGCCCATGGTCCATCGCTCCCGCCGAACGGATCAGAAACCGCCTGATTCGAACCATTCTCACATTAGGGCATTTCTGGGAAAATCGGGGCAACTGGGAACGTGCAGCCGACTGCTATCAATGCGGCCTGGAACTCGATCCGCTTACCGAAGTATTTTACCGGCATTTAATGCAAACCTATTTCAAACTGGGCAATCATGCCGATGCGCTGATCACCTACGAACGCTGCCGCAAAGTGCTTTCCACAACACTCGGCGTCATGCCAGGGCAGAAAACCGTGCAACTTTATAAAGCAATCCGGGCCGACTCGGCCAAACCCGCCTCCGTTGCCGACAATCCCCCACAATAGATCGGCTCAACCCCTGCATCCTGCCACCGCAGGACACCGGCAACACTCTTTCCCTCCACATGTTCAGCAAATCAACCAATACAGATCCCGTTGGCTTTGTTGTTGGACACATCGGATTCAACCACGCTCCCATCCGCGTTCACTGTTATCCTGAACTCGCAATCCGGATTAAAACAATGTGGTGGAATCGGGAAAGAGAGCTCAACGGAAGCTCCCGGCGCCAACGGCGGTGTCGGTCTGGAAACTTTACCGTATGCGAAAAAATCAACCTCGGTAATGGAATGACCCGCCGATGCACAACCCTGGTTTTTTACGGTAATAATCAGTTGCTTCTCTTCCCTCCTGCAGAAAAAACCATTTTCATCAGGGACGGGTATCAGATCAGGCAAACAGGCCTCCCTCCGTCGGGGCGATATCCGTTCGGTATGAAATGTTTCGACCTGCTTGTCCCGGCCAGCCGCTGTGTACACAGCAACCACATCCAGCTCAACAAAACTTTCAATAACCACAAACCCCTTCAGGAAACCACCCTTGATCTTGCACTGTGACTCTTTTGCATGCCTGAAAATATCGTCACAGTCAATCTCCAGCACCTCATCCGAACCCAGGATACAGTCAGAAAATCGAGTCACACAGCCAGGCTTCTCATCCGGCAGAGCAACTGCTATTTTTTTCCTGAAACTGATTTTGGAATGACCTGGATTGTGTACATTTATTGCCGTCCAGTAGTCACCCGGCGCCACCACTTTGCCTTTTGATTTTCCACAAACAAATTTCACCGCATATTGATAAGTTATATTCATCATCATCTCCCTTGAGCTTTTACCCGGCGCATAGTGTGTAATATCCACGGATGCTCGCTCTTTCGACAAAAACCATAACACTCTCACTATCGAAAGCTTAGTCGCGGAGGGTAAAGGTGGTTAGGATTCTTTTACGAAACACAAGGACTCTTTTGCATCATCTCCGGAGCAGAGCCGGCTATCGCCATGCAAGCGTTCACCGGCACTCCCTTTCTTCATTTTTGTAAGCAATCCGTAAGTTCTTATGTGTTAATTTCTATATATATTCTGGAAATTTTATGGGGCACAGGAGCTATCGATGTGGTGGTACAAAGCTTTATTGTCCGGATATACCGATTTGACAATGGGCGGGACAGCCTGGCCGGAACCATTTTGAACCCGGAATCCGATACCACCCGGACCTTCAGGGGATTCGATGAGTTGTGGAGCACCCTCAACATTCTGGTAAAGCAGAGGGACGATGAACTGAAAGGCGACTGAAATATTTGCCTTGCACAAAAAACAGGGCATCACCTTAATCATCAACAAAACAGGGAGAAGGAAAAAATGGGTTCTTCGCAGATACTGTGGGTAGATCTCCGCTTGCAGCGGAAACAACCCAGCCTGTACCACCATCTGACCAAAAAATGGTCCGTCTATCGCACCTGCGAGTCCGGGAAAATCATCAACAAAATCCAGAAAATCGCCCCTGTACTGCTCTGTTTCGAATATGACTACCCGGATAGACACAGCCTGTCGATACTGCAGAAAACATTGCAACTGCTCCCCTCCACACCCATCATCATGCTCACCGAACAGCATTCAGAGGCACTGGCCGTCTGGGCGCTGCGAAACCGTGTCTGGGACTATCTGGTCAAACCACTCTCTCACCAGGAGTTGTTGATGAGCGCGGAGAGTTCTCTCTCCTTATCCCGAACCGGGCACGCCGGCCGTCAAAACAGCCAAGTGCCCAATCCCATCCCCGCGGAGCTGCGCTTTAACATCCAGCAGCGGAAAATGACACTTCCCGCACAGTCATTTGTAGAAAAGCACTGCCATGAAAAGATTGCCGAAAAAGATGTCGCACAGCTTTGCGGGATGAACACCAGCACCTTCAGCCGGGCTTTCAAGAAAGAGCATGGAATCACCTTTCGCGACTATCTCATCAACTATCGCATTCACAGAGCACAAGAGCTGTTACAAAATCCGAATATTACCGTCAAGGACATCGCCTACACGGTAGGTTTTCATGACCCCTCCTACTTTACCCGCATGTTCCGGCGGATCGTGGGGATCAGCCCCTCCCGTTATCACGACAAGCATCTAAAACAGCAACCGGAAGAAAGCAGCATAAGCAGCTGATATTTGCCCCCACCTGACGGACCGTTTTCCAAATGGCAGGAAAATGAACCGGGCATGGATGTTGGAGTACAGGCCGCCCCCAAAAAATGTATTTTTTCGCGATAGCGGCGTCAGCTCCGTGCTATTCGTCAATCCGGTTAAATTTAATAATGTGGTCATTCAACATACCGGCCTTTCTCATTTCCATGTATCCATCACCAAACGTTACCCGGCAAGGTGCTGTGCCATCACACTCGAAGACGGCCTTTCCCGGCTCCTTCATTTCATAGGTCTCAACATGTGCAGTCGCCTTTTTTTCAAGAAATCCAAAACTCCCCCTGATGTATGCCTTGCTTTTAGCCTGTTTTTTTACTTCGCGAAAGACATCATGCAAGATCCTTTCTTTTAATGTTTGGGAGTAAGGATAGGGAACATATAGCATAATCACCCACTGATCCGGATAAAATTTGAGATAAATACTATTCCCGGATATTTTTGCCGGTCTGTCATCATTACCATCTCTGGAATAGTATCCCGAGTAAATATCTATCTCTTCACTGACAGCGGCTGAAAAAGGAGTGGAAATAATAACCAGCAGGGCTGCTACAGTCAGATATCGGAAAAAAATGGTATTGTCTGTCTTCATCATAAGGTTTCCCCAATCGGGTTTTTGGTAGAGTTACCTGTATAATATACAGCAATTATGGATACGGTTGCCTATCTTCCCCATGTACAGGCGTTGCTCAATGCAACTACGGTATCTTTATTGGGCATCGGATATTATTTTATTAAAAAAGATAATAGACAGGCGCACAAGGTCTGTATGATCGCGGCTGCGGCAGTTTCTGCCATTTTTATGGCTTGCTACCTTGTATACCACGCCACAATTGGCAACATCCCTTTTGCGGGAGAAGGTGCGATACGACCCTTTTATTTCACCATTCTTGCTACTCATGTGATTCTTGCCGCTATTAATGCTCCTTTGGTGGTTGTAACACTTTTTTTTGCGATTCGCGGTAAGTTCTCTTCTCATCGCTGGATTGCACGCCGATCCTTGCCAATATGGATTTACGTTTCGATAACGGGTTTGTTGATCTATCTGTTGGCATTTCATCTGTATTCCCGCTAGACTTGATTTGTGACTTATTGAAAGCTGAGGTATCGGTAAAGGCATGGAGATAATCTATTTTACTGTCGCAGGTATCTTTCTTTATTTTTTCTCTGACTGGATACTGGAGCGATTTGAAGCCATAGCCGGAAGACGATTTGAATATCGTTCATTGATCTTTTTTGTGATCATTCTGGTTCTCTCCTTGAGTTTGTTTAACCTCGTTCAGCATCTTCAATCGGGAAATATGAAATCTTCTTCAAAAGAGATGATGACAAATGAACCAGCTAAGGAAGAAGCTCGGGGAATTAAACCATAAGTTTGGTTGACTTCACCCATGGTGGTTCTGTTTTTGTGGCCACATGGCCTTAAAAACGATGACCAGAAATAAAACCCCACCTATGATAGCGATCATTCCTCCCAGACCCATGACCCCCATTCCGACTATTTGCTGAATGCTTTCCAGTCCCTGCTCGGCCCCCGCAGTTTTACGCTGAACTCCGTAGCCGCCGGACCAAGCTAGTCCCAGCACATGCATTAACTGGCCACTGCCATAAATAACAGGCTGAAAGTTTACCAGTTTCCCTGCCGGTTTCCTGAACCCGAGTTTTGGCAGGATGTGATAGGTAATACCCATATATGCGAGTGTAACGGCGACAATGGAGCCGTGGTAATGAGCCGGTATGGTGACATTACTGCCACTAATCATGAAACCGATAATACCGCCGACGCCGAACAGCAGAATCGAGAAAAACAAGGCGGCGCGCTCAGCGCGAACTCCAACGGGCGCCCGCCCGACACGGATCATTGCCAGTACGACTACCAGCGCAAGTGGCAATGCCGCCAACCCCCCACCATATTGCATAAGCCAGGTAAGGCTCAATATGTGGTTTGCAGATCCCACGTCGTAGGCCAGGTAAATGTAGGGAGTAAACAGCAGTGCCGGGACTGCGCCTACGGCAAACAGTAGTATTGCTATTCGAGGATGAAGATTTGGCATTGCGCCCGAAGCACTCGCAAGCCATAACCAGGCAACCAGCATCAGTTGCACATGCGTAAACTGTATTGTGTGGCCGGCACCCCAAAAAAGCAGTTCATAGAAAGCCCTTCCTTCGGCTGTCTGCGGCATGTCATACCAGGATGCGGCAAGGGCCAGAATAGCAAGCAGTGCGAGCAATACAGCTGTGAATAGCCCGAAACGGATCGCGCCGGTGCTGCTGATTGCCGTGCCCGCCGGACGGGAGAAGAACAGGCTGTGTAGTACCAATACAGCAAAACCGAGGCCAAATAATCCCAATCCGGCAAGAAAAATGGGGTCCTGGAGAACAGGAACATAGTTGTTCATCGAGGGATTGCCCGCACCCAGAAAAGGGGCCAGGGAGATAATTGCGGTACCACCTATACAGAGATAAAGAGCCCCCCAGCCGAAGGCCGGGTAATTACCGGTGCTGTTAAAACTCCAGAGGACTCCGGCAAATGACAAAAACCATACCAGGACGGTAAGATCGACATGGACAACCAGAGCGGTATGGAAGAAATCCACCCATGGGAAAATATCCTGAATGCCGGGGGTTCTGGACATTACGATCAGCAGGGTGAACAGGCCGCCTATTACCAGAGAACCTAATGCAAGCAGCAGCCAGCCGGTAGTGAGACGGCGGGAATCCCGCCCTGGAGTTTCGAAAGAAAACCCCTGGTTCAGCATGAAACCATACTGCTATTTGAAGACAAAACCATCTTCGGTATTAAAATCGATAAACAGTAGCTGTGCCGGTTCCAGTTGTACTGTTTGTTCATGAGTATAATTATACCCTTTCACTCGCACGCTGTCGTTCATTCGAATGGAAAACCGGTGTTTTCCTGCTGGTACAATGGCGTCAAGAAAAACGTCAACCCCCCCGTCTCCGAACAGCCCGGGGGGCTGGGCTACGGTACTGAGCAAAGACTGGCCATCCATCAGCAGCTCCACCTTGACGGGGGAGCGGGCGCGCGCACATTCTGTAGGGCGCCGCATGTTGGGAGGCAGTTTTGCCTGTTCTTCCGGAGATACTATGCGGCACGGCTCGACATGCTGCCCTGCGTGACTGAACGCCAGAACTACCATCGCCTGCCCTTCAGGTAGATGCCGATAGGCCGGAGCGGTAGAGAAATACCCCACCAGACTCATAAAAATGAGGTAATTCAGAAACTGTAACGGATAACGCTTATACATGGGAACCTCCTTCTGCCTTGCTCACTTTCCTGCCGGCGTTATCTCCGGTTTCCCCTATTGTTATCAGCTCCTCACGGAACTTGTTCAGCGCCTGTTCGATAATGTTGCGATCCGTTTCGGCACCCCCCTGCACCGTTATTCGCCGACGATCTACCTTTGTACGCAGAACGGGATCACGTTCTCCCTTGAGACGTTTTTCCATCCAGCGATTACCGAAACGGAAATAGCAGTCAGCATGTCGGCAGCCAGCAATCATGACTCCATCAGCACCTTTTCTCAGGGCATATTCAATGAAGCTGGGCGGAACCATTCCGGAACAGAAAAGAGTAAGCCCGACAGTATCATTGCGGTTAAGCCGGGTTACATCAAAACCATGCTCACAACCATAAACGAGAATTTTCACATCTCCTCTCAATGCTGCGAGAGCCGAGTCTGTCATGGTACGCACTTTATTAACAGGAAGCTGTGGCATATCAATGCCGGTTCTCAATTCTTTTTGCGCCTTCCGGAAAGGGTTGGAGGAGTGGCATGAGCCGACACAGATTCCACAAACAGCGCACAGCGCAGGATCGACCACTACCTCATGTTCGTGTGGAGCACCATCGGTACGGGCCTGTACCGATATGGCATCGAACGGGCAGTCTTCAAAACACTGTTTACATCCATCACAATTATCAAGATCGACAACTGCTGCTGCTCCCGCTTTTTTCGGCGGAAGCCACGGCAATATCATCAGCAACAGGGTGATCCCAATGGTCAACATCCATATTTGACCGGCGCTCCAGTAATCGAGCAATGGGTAGATATTGAGATAGAACCAGTCCAGGTTCAATACCTCGGGCACAACGGTCAAGTCAGCCGGGGCATGGCTGGTTGCCGGTTTGACTATCGAGAGCGCCAACAAAGCCAGCAGACTTCCGATTGCCAGCCCCCGTGGTGGATTGATATTCACATTTGACAGCCTGCGAACATGAAACCAGAGCGCAAAAACCAGCAGCATCGGCTGACCCAGTAGATGCAGAAACTCAATCAGGATAAAAAATCGATCGGAGAGGGCACCGTCCAGGAAGTTTCGTGTCATGGAGCCAAAGAAAATTGGCAATGAATCCATCAAGTGTGCTGAACCGATAGCGATATATTGCGCCAACATATCCCATACCAGCCAATAACCGGTGATTCCCAGCGTCACCACCATCCACAGCAGCGGGACACCGGTAAACCAGGAGTACCAACGTGCCCCGTGGTGGCGATCCAGTGCGAATTCACGAAACATATGCAGGAGGATGCAGCCAATAGCCGCATCTGAGGCATAACGATGCAAGCTGCGCATTATGCCTGCGGCATACCACTGTTCATGGGTCATTCGCTCGACAGAAGCGTAGGCGCCATCAAGGCTGCCGTGAAAAAACAGAAACAGATATATTCCGCTGACCAGCACTACCCAGAAAAAGAAAAAGGTCAGCGTCCCCAGGTGGTAGAGAGGGTTCCACGAACCGAAGGAGTAATTGAACCAGTTTTCAAGAGTCAGATAGACTCGCTTGATGGGAGCTGATTGCATGAAAGAGAGCCCTGATCCGTTTGTTAGTTGCAGCTGGCCAATACGTCAAACTCTTGTGACTGAACCTGAAGTGTATTACACCAGCCTTCTGCGCCACTTGATGCATGTCAACCTGGTGATTCTTCCAAACAGGTTCAATGCACTCAGGTGCCTTACGCCAGAGTGCGGTGTACGTTGATTCTTGCCAGGCTCGCACCAGCAGCATCCTGCAACACGCTACAGAAATACCCAAGGGGTGTTGGCCAGTCAATATCGTCACAGATCAGCGTTCCGCTGTACGAACCTGTACGGCATGTCACTCTCCAGCTTTTGAACTCCTTCCTTGCCTCTTCCACCCTGAAATCTCCATTTCGGCGTTAAGCTGACGGACTCCAGAGGCAGCCTGATCAGTTACCGCCATAATTACTACTCGCCGAGTAGCTACTTTCAGAACAACCTGATTCAAGCATAGATTGATACGTTCCAACACACAGGGGTATAACCGCTTCACATGCAATCTTTCCGCCCCGTTAATGGTTTCATCCGCATCAAAAGAGAACTCTACAGACAGATTCTCTCACGGGGATCTCCAGTTCAGATCGACATGCTCTGGCCTAAAGAAACCGGAGACGCTCTCGACAAACAGCGCCAATATTTTCTTAAACATAAAAAAATAAATTAATAAAAATATAACTTTCTTTTCTTGCGTCCAAACATCAGTCAATAAATTCGAAAAACCCCTAAATAAATAACTTATCTCCAAACACCCCACCACAAGAACCACGAATGAAACAAATACTCGACAAATTGATAGCCATGCTGAGACAAAACAAGATTTGTATACTAGACTGTAATGAGTCTAATTGGCATTGAGGGACTTTCCTGTGGCTCCCCAACCAATACCACAAAACCAGTGCGGTTGGGGTTGTCCGAATTTACATCTATTTTTCAGTTCAGGTAATTATTAAACAGCATTCAACCGATACTTAAAATATAGCTAATTACGGAAATTAACTTTCATAAAACAGGGGATTTTGCCCAATGAAAAAATCAGCCGGTGCCATCGTCAATTATCTTATTGCCAACACTTAACAGGTTTCATAGGCCATGAGCAACAAAAATACTTGTTTATTCCTGCTGCTGCCCGCGCTACTTATTGGCTTGATCTTTTCAAACCCCGCTCACGCAAGGGGAGGAAAAGATCTATTTGGTAACGAAGTAACTGCAGTAAAGTGTCGTGTTTGTCACGAAAAACGTTTTAATAAAGGCGACAGCCCTTTGGCCGAATGGCTGGGAATGCGCAACCCCGATAAACATCACCTCAAGGTCGGAACCGAAGTTAAATGCTCAACCGCCCCTCCTGGAGTAACGCTGGGAGATGTTTATGACTGCACCTCATGCCACAGGTTTACCTGGGATGCCGAATCCGTTTCTTATAAATTTGATATTTTTCGAGATTGTTTATATTGCCATCCGGCAAATACCGTAGCTGGTCCACCAATGAGCAATCGACACCCAATGATGGGGCTACCATGTAATGTTTGCCACGGAATAAGGATATATAACGATGGCACGTATGATTACACCGGTGGCGGCGGCATGGGTGGTGGCGGCAGAGGAGGAGGTGGTGGTGGCATGGGGGGGCGGAGTGGCGGCGGCTGCAGCTGATCAACTCCGGTCAGTAACAAAACCGGTCGAATTACACAGACAAGAGGTATTAACAGTGATAAGCAAACTGTTACAAGGATTGGTGCTGATATCAACAGCAACAATGGCTGCTGCGACATGGGCCAGCATCCCCCCTCCTCCGGTAAACCAGAACATTGGTATCCCGGATGGGGTATTCAATGACATGACATTTAATACCTGTCTTGGCTGTCATGGGGATCCTGAGAATGCCCCTGCCCCAGTCAACACCGGCTATCTTCCGGATAGGCACCACCTGCGGATTAATACCCCCATTGGCGAGTATTCAGCCTCCCCTTTTCCTGAAAAATCTCCGGATGGCACACATAATTGTGTAACCTGCCATTCAGTGGATTGGGTTGTCGATCCGTCCCGCCCATCGGGGGGGTATTTCAAATTTGCACAAGAACCAACCAGTCCCGAATTCCGCAACTGTCTTAACTGTCACGAGCAAACACCAGGCATCGCTTCCGTTCATCATTTAACGCAGAAAGCCCAGGAAACACAGTGCTCTCTTTGCCATGGCAGTCTGATTGACTCCCCCAAAGACAATCACTATATTCCCGATTACGAAATTTCATTTATCACCCCTTGGCCGGGTGATAATTATGACACCAGCAGTCCATCAAACCAGTATAACCCACCCGTTGCCGCATACAACGGCCGGCGCAAGGGCAACTGCTCTCATTGCCATTATTCGGGAACGGATCAGGTCACCGGCCTTATTGTTTCAACCAATTACCAGACCCACCACGGAACAGGAGTTGGTCAACCAAACAGTGGTTCGGTACACGGTTGCGATCTCTGTCATGACTTCACCCCTCCTGATCACACCATTCGAGGTTGTGAAAAATGTCATGGCGTAAACTCTCTGCACAACATCGAGTTTGACCGGAATGGTGACGGTATTGTCCCGGGAGGAGAAGAACCGTTCTGGGGGCACATTGGCAGCCCGGCAAATTGTCGGGGTTGTCATGGCAATTTTGAAGGGGCCGGTGTTGAAGCAATAATTCAGACCGGGGAGGGGCCTTCTTCCGAGGCGAATATCGTTCCCACCTTTGGTCATATGGGAACAAAAGGACGGGGAATGAGGGGAGGCGGCAGAATGTGGAGTGCTGCAATCAATCCCGATCCTAGAACAATCACCTTTACCGGCTCCGGCTTTATCAGTGTTCTGGAGAGTCCGGCTGGTCCTGTCGAGCTAATTGCCAAAGTTGTACTAACTGACAAAAATGGGATTTCTTATGAATATGAGGCCAGCTCCGTTACACAAACCACTCTTGAGGTAGTGCTACCCGATAGTTTGATGCCAGGTAGCTACGATGTCTATCTGGCTAAAGGGGCGGTAAAAAGTCCTGTTGCCAACCTGGTTATCAGACCTGATGTGACCATCGACGACGCCAGTTGTGACAATGGCAAAGTGACTATAACTGGCAGGGGTTTTAGCGGCTATCTGAATGCAGAGAACTCGGGAACCAGTATCTACGACACGACAACCCTGGAGAAATGCACTGTGGAATCGTGGAGTGACACATCTATCGTTGCTGACTGCGGCTCCGGTATTAAAGGAAGCATAAGAGTCGATGGGGTATTTGGCAGTTCAGTTACTGACGTCGCATGTGGCGGAACAACTGACATTGGCAGACCCAACTGGTGGGCCATCTGGAGCTGGTGGTCTTCCTGGAGCTGGTCAAGGAGGTAACACCAACTCGATCCACCAATATCATTCATAAGGAGTACTTGTCTGAACAGACACCGAGATACCAGGATCTAACTGCAGATTTCTACCTGGGCCTGGAGCATAAGGAGAAAAACAACCCGTCCTCCGTAAATTCGGAGCAGCGGCGTTTCGCTGTCTTGGCTGCAAACCAGCACATAACGGCTGGATGCGATGTATGGCCGCCTCCAAAAATAGTAATTTTTCCGCGATGTTGGTCTCAGCTCCGCACTTAAATCCTCAGATATTCCTTATATATTGTGGTTCCCGGCAACTGCCCCATGCCCTGTTCTACCTGCTGGTTCCAGGCTGTTACGTGCGCGGAGCTTCCTTGCTCCCGCGAAAAATTACTATTTTTTGGAGACAATTGCCGCTGACTGTGGCAGAAACATGTCAAGCTCTGGTAAAGTTACCGGCATATTCGGCCGCGCAATCAGCATCGGTGATAATTCGGGACGGCGCTATTACGGGAGAAGTACATTTTAGATGCCCTTTAATCCACTCCGCCACGCCCCCGGAATGGTGGTTAACGGAACTTACTGATCTTCCTGGCACTGATTCCAAAAAATAGCAAACATCATGAACATTAATATATCTTGGCATCGGAAAAACCCTGTGCCATTTTTAAAACACGGGTATGCCATTGTTACTACACTATTTTTAATAACAGGCCTTGTTTCTGCCCAAGAAAATATGGCAGCAGAGCATAAGGTAATTATAGGCTTCCATGAACACCCTGATACCTCGTGGCGTGAGCTGATTGAGGAGCTGGATGGGCAGATCTATCACGAATACAGCTTAATCCCTGCAGTTGCGGCAAAGATACCTGCAGCCAATCTCGCCGCCCTGCACCACCATCCACTAATAACCTATGTTGAGCAAGACACTGAAATCGCCTCCATAGAACCACCCTACCTGTCGTCAATATTATCCACCATAGCCGGTTTCTCCGCCGCCAACACACAGGATGAGTATGCACTCTCATGGGGAGTAGAGCATATTGGAAGCAAGGCAGTGCACTCCCGGGGGATTACCGGGAAAGGGGTAAAAATTGCCGTAATCGATAGCGGCATTGATTATGACAATGAAGATCTGGATGATAATTATCAGGGCGGTTACGACTTTGTCTTCAATGATAACGACCCTAGAGACGACAGCTTCAACAGTCACGGAACCCACGTAGCAGGGATTATTGCCGCAGAGAAAAACAGTATCGGGGCTGTCGGAGTCGCCCCCGAGGCCTCACTCTACGCATTGAAAGTACTGACCAGCTTCGGCTCCGGCCTGACAAGCGATATCGTTGCAGCCATCCAGTGGGCCGTTGACAACGACATGGACATCATCAACATCAGTATCGCCGGAGAGCACAGCGACTCACTCAAAGCAGCCTGTGACGCCGCCTACAATGCCGGTCTGCTGATTGTGGCCGCGGCCGGCAACACAAATGGACAACCGACAAGTTACCCAGCCTCTTACAGCTCGGTTATCGCCGTAACAGCTACCGACAAGGACAACAACCTCGCCAGCTTTGCGCCAACCGGGCCTGAAGTGGAGCTTTCCGCCCCCGGCATGTCTATATACTCAACGGCAAGAACCCCGAACAACTACGGCACTCTGGACGGCACATCACAGGCTGCTCCCCACGTAGCCGGCCTCGCGGCCCTGATCCTCTCATCCGGAGAACTGAAGGATCTCAACAGCGATGGTGAGATCAACAACAAAGACCTGCGACTGGAACTTCAGGCAGCTGTTGATGATCTGGGAGACACGGGCAAAGACGAACTATTTGGTTACGGTCTGGTCAATGTAGGAAAAGCAATTCCACCCGCTATCCAACTACGTCTGGAAAGAACCCAACAGTGGCTTAAGGGATGGCAGGCATACACCATGGAAAATGAAAACTATCATGTATCCATACAAAACAGCTCTCTCTATGGCATGATCAGCTGGATATCGGAGAACGGTACATTTCGCCGAGATCTGTCCGCCGTACATATTTTCAGAGGTTACCGGCAACAGCTACCCCAGCAGATTGATTTTGAGCTTGATGCCAGCAACACATCATTCAGGGTTATTTTCATACCCTTCGGGAAAATCGGTTCTTCGGCGGATATAACCATCACCAAATAAGGGAAATATATATGTTTAAAATACATCCACTACTCTTTGCCACCGTTTTTTTGCTGGCATCCACTATTGCTCACGGTACACCGCAGCAGCAGGAGAAGGATGACCGTGGAGAGATTGTTGCAAAAGTCAATGACACTCCCATCTACGAAAAGGAGTTGGACGAGGCACTGGCACTGCGCTTTAATAAAAAAAGAAAATACGGAATGCAAACAGATCATCTTCAGCCTGATGTAGCCTATGCGATAAAAATGCAACTTCTTGATGAGTTAATTAATTCAGCTGTTCTTTATCAGGCAGCAATGGAATCAGATCTGCCGGATGTCGAGAATCAAGTCAATGAACAAATACTTTCTTTGGCGAGTACTTTTGGCAGCGAAGAGAAGTACGATAAGTTTCTGGAAACGAAAAACACTTCTCTGGAAGAAAAGCGTGCTTATTACCGAAAGTCCTATCTGGTTCAAGCCTATTTTGACAAACTAAAATTGACCACCCCCGAAGTAGCGGAAGAAGATATCAAAGCTCTTTACGAGCAACAGAAAAAAAGCTTCCGGATCCCGGAGCAGGTAAAATTTAGCCAGGTATTCATAAAAACCAGCGAAGATATTTCTCCGGAACAGAAGAAAAAAATAGAAAAATCAGCACAAGAAGCAAGACAACTGTTGCTTGACGGGAAGAGTTTTGATGAAGTAATCAAAAAACTGTCAGAGAATCCCGATCTCGAAATATCCGGTGGGGAGCGGGGCTACATCAGGCGAGGTGTTCTGCCCGTTGAAGTTGACAATGTCGCTTTTTCAATCATGCCTTGGAAAATAAGTGAAGTAATCGAATCAGAATTTGGTTATCACGTTCTGATGATTGCCGATAAAAAACCCGCCTCATTCACCCCCTATGAAAAAACAAGGGATTTTCTTCTCAAATACCTGGAAACAGAAGCGGTACGAAAAAACGTAGCTGCTCACACCCAGGATCTGAGGGAGAAGGCTAAAATAGAAATTTTCCTGAAAGAAGAGAAAAACCAGGATAAAAAAGAAGGCGGTTAACCGCCTTCTTTTTTATCCTCCGATGAAGGGGCATCCCGCCGGTTCCAGTCAGCCATTTTTTTCAGCAGACCATCCAGCCCGCCGCGCCGGATCTCCTCTGCAAAACTGGATCGGTAGGTTGTCACCACACTGACTCCGTCAATTGTGACATCATACACCTTCCACACCCCGTTACGCCGGATCAGGCTGTAGTTGACTGAGTGTGGCGCCCCCCCGCTACGCATAACCTCGGATCGCACCAGCACACGGCGTGCATCTTTTTTTATCCTGGGCGTGTGAAACCGAAACCTGAAATCAGCGTATTCCAGCAACGCAGAGGAGTAGAACCGAATCAGCATCCCCTTGAATTCCCTCGCAAAACGGGTGCGCTGGTCAGGGCTGGCGGTGCGCCAATACTTCCCGAGCACCCAGCGGGACACCACTTCCAGATCCACATGAGGAACCAGTACCTCTTCTACCAGGGTGTGCAGTTGCTCCGGGCTGCTGCGCAACTCGGAGTCATGCTCACGCAATTCGGCAAGCATCTGCTCGGCGGCCTGCTCCAGCATGATTTCTGGTGACTCCTCCGCGCTGGCTTGCTGGGAAAAAAACCATAAAAAGGTCAATCCAGCCAGACCCGGGACTATCTTGTGTACAGATAAAACCATTACCACCTCACCTTTGATAAAATAGTGCCAATTGCAAAAGAACCCTGATTATTTCAGCCAATGAACAACCCAGAACTGCTCTCCCCCGCCGGCACCCTCAACAACCTGCGCTACGCCCTGGCCTACGGTGCCGACGCGGTCTATGCCGGACAGCCGCGCTACAGCCTGCGGGTGCGCAACAACGACTTCACCCTGGAGAATCTGGCCGCCGGTATTGCCGAGACCCATGCGCAGGGGAAAAAGTTCTTCGTCACCAGCAATCTTATGCCACACAACGCCAAGGTGGCCACCTTCCTGCAGGATATCGAGCCGGTGATTGCGTTGCAGCCCGATGCGCTCATTATGGCCGATCCGGGGCTGATCATGCAGGTGCGGGAGCGCTGGCCGGAGATGCCGCTCCATCTCTCGGTGCAGGCCAACGCGGTCAACTGGGCGGCGGTGAAGTTCTGGCAGCAGCAGGGGATCGAGCGGGTCATCCTCTCCCGGGAGCTGTCGCTGGAGGAGATCGAGGAGATCCGCCAGCGCTGCCCCGACATCGAGCTGGAGGTGTTCGTGCACGGCGCGCTCTGCATCGCCTACTCCGGCCGCTGCCTGCTCTCCGGCTACTTCAACCACCGCGATCCCAACCAGGGCAGCTGCACCAACTCCTGCCGCTGGGAGTACCGGGTCCAGCCGGCGGCCGAAGATGTCAGCGGCGACCTGCACCCTCTCGACTTCGACGCCATGAAGGCGATGCGCAACCCCGAGCCCTTTGCCGGCTGCGGCAACGGCGAACGCCACCCGCTGGCGGACAGGAGCTATCTCATCGAAGAGCAGGGCCGCCCCGGCGAGCTGATGCCGATCATGGAGGATGAACACGGCACCTACATCATGAACTCGAAGGATCTGCGCGCCGTGGAGCATGTGGAGCGGCTGGTGAAGATCGGCGTCGATTCACTCAAGATCGAGGGGCGCACCAAATCCCACTACTACGTGGCACGCGCCACCCTGATCTACCGCCGCGCCATCGACGACGCAGTCGCCGGCCGCCCCTTCGACCCCACCCTGCTGGGCGAGCTGGAGAACCTGGCCAACCGCGGCTACACCGACGGCTTCTACCAGCGCCACCACAGCAGGGAATATCAGAACTACCTGACCAACTACTCCCGAAGCAAACGGCAGATCTTCGTCGGCGAGATCCGCTCGTTCGACGGGCAGAGCGGACTGGCGGAGGTGGAGGTGAAAAACAAATTCCGCATCGGCGACCGGCTGGAACTGATCCTTCCCTCCAGCAGTCGAACCCTGACACTGGAGCGGATGGAAGATCTGAACGGCAACCGGATGGAAGAGGTCCCCGGCGGCGGTTACCGGGTGCGCATCCCGCTGCCGATCACCCCGGAGGAGCCGGGATTGCTGGCCAGATATCTGGACGAAGAGAAACGGCAACCCTCCGACTGCCAAACCGAAACCACAGATACAGAAGGAGCAGAACATTGATTCAATCAGAAACCAGCCGCGGCCGCTTCTCCCGGGTACGCAAGCGCCGCATGCGCCGCGACGACTTCTCCCGCCGCCTGATGCGCGAATCCCGCCTTGGCGTGGACGACCTCATCTACCCCATGTTCATCCTCGACGGGGAGAACCAGCGCGAGACGGTTCCCTCCATGCCCGGCATCGAGCGCATCAGCATCGATCTGCTGCTCGATGAGGCGCGGGAGCTGGTGCAGTTGGGGATCCCGATGGTGGCCCTGTTCCCGGTCACCCCAATGGCGCAGAAGAGCGAGGATGCGCGCGAGGCCTACAACCCCGACGGCATCGCCCAGCGCGCGGTGCGCGCCCTCAAGAGAGAGTTTCCCCGGCTGGGGGTGATGACCGACGTGGCCCTGGACCCCTTCACCAGCCACGGACAGGACGGCCTGCTGGACGAGACCGGCTACGTGATGAACGACGAGACCGTCGAAGTGCTCATCCGCCAGGCGGTCTCCCATGCCGAGGCCGGGGCCGACGTGGTGGCCCCCTCCGACATGATGGACGGCCGCATCGGCGCCATCCGCGACGCCCTGGAAGAGACCGCTCACATCCACACCCGCATCATGGCCTACTCCGCCAAATACGCCTCCAGCTTCTACGGCCCGTTCCGCGACGCAGTGGGCTCCGCCGCCAACCTGGGCGGTGGCGACAAGTACACCTACCAGATGGACCCGGCCAAC
>JALSHD010000041.1 GCA_026982395.1 Chromatiales bacterium
GGCGGCGCAGGAGTTTGGCATTCTGGCGGAAAATGTATTTGGTTTCTGGGACTGGGTAGGGGGGCGTTACTCCCTGTGGTCCGCCATTGGTCTGCCCATTGCCCTCTATCTCGGCATGGAGCAGTTTGAAGAGCTGCTGGCTGGCGCTCACGGCATGGATGAACACTTCCGCACCGCCCCCCTGGAGCAGAATCTGCCGGTTACCATGGCGCTGCTGGGGATCTGGTACAATAACTTTTTTGGCGCACAAAGCCAGGCCATTCTGCCCTACGATCAGTATCTGCATCGCCTTACCGCCTATCTGCAGCAGGCGGAGATGGAGAGCAACGGCAAGCGTGTTCAGCGTGATGGAGAACCGGTTGATTACTCCACCGGCCCCATCATCTGGGGAGAGCCGGGTACCAACGGACAACACGCCTACTTTCAGCTGCTGCACCAGGGTACCAAGCTGGTACCGGCGGATTTTATCGCCCCCATGGAGAGCTACTACGCTCTGGGCGATCACCATCGTATTCTGCTCTCCAACTTCTTCGGCCAGACCCGCGCCCTGATGTGGGGCAAGGATGCCGATGAGGTGCGTGCCGAACTGGAAGCCGCGGGCATGAGCGGGGCGGAGCTGGAGGCGCTGGTTCCCCACAAGGTCCTGCCGGGTAACCGCCCCAGCAATACGCTGATAATCCCCAAACTCAACCCACGCACCCTGGGCGCCCTGATCGCGCTGTATGAACACAAGATCTTCGTGCAGGGCATTATCTGGCGTATTGACTCATTCGATCAGTGGGGGGTGGAGTTTGGTAAACAGGTGGCAGGACAGATTCTGCCCGATCTGGAGGGGGACGGCCCGGTGGAGCGATATGATTCCTCCACCAACGGATTGATTAACTACTATCTCGGGCGCCGTTGACCGGCTGTATCCCGCACCTCTCTCTTTCGTCAGCCGGATAGAGGTGCGGGACAGCTTTAAACTCGACGAAGCCGGCTACAGCGACAGGTAGTCCGAAACGAAATCCACGTCCTTGTCGCCGCGTCCTGACAGATTGATCAGAATACTCTCCTCTGCAGACATCTCTCCCGCCGCTTTCATCGCCCAGGCTATGGCGTGGGCACTCTCCAGTGCCGGAATGATCCCCTCGGTACGGGAGAGCACCATGAAGGCGTCGACACACTGCTTGTCGTCCACAGTCTCGTATTGAACCCGTCCGATATCTTTCAGGTAGCAGTGCTGCGGCCCGACGCCGGGGTAGTCCAGGCCGGAGGCGATGGAGTAGACCGGTAACGGATTCCCCTCCTGGTCCTGCAGGTTGTAGCACTCGAAGCCGTGGATGGCCCCCTTTACCCCTTTTGTCATCGTCGCGGCATGCTCCGGGGTGTCCAGTCCCTTGCCTGCCGGTTCCACTCCCACCAGACGAACCTTTTCATCGGTCAGAAACTCGGTAAAGATGCCGATGGCGTTGGAGCCGCCGCCGACGCAGGCTGTGACCACATCGGGCAGCCGGCCTCTCTTCTCCAGAAACTGGGCGCGGGCCTCCTTGCCAACGATGCTCTGGAAATCACGCACCATCCTGGGAAACGGGTGCGGGCCCACAACCGAACCAATTGCATAGAAAAAATTGACCGGGTCTTTCAGATACTCCTCAAATGCGCTGTCCACCGCATCTTTAAGCGTCCTTGTTCCCCGGGATACCGGCACCAGCGTACAGCCCAGTATCTTCATCTTGGTGACATTCGGGTGCTCTTTCCGGATATCGATCTCACCCATGTGGATTTCGCAATCGATCCCCACCAGCGCGCAGGCGGTTGCCAGCGCGACGCCATGCTGTCCCGCTCCGGTCTCCGCCAGCACCTTTTTCTTCCCCATATGTTTGGCCAGCAGCGCCTCGCCGAGGCAGTGGTTGATCTTGTGCGCGCCGGTATGGTTGAGGTCCTCCCGTTTCAGGAAAATCTGCGCGCCCCCCTGCCGGTTGCTCAGTCTTCGGGCGTGAAACAGGGGGCTGGGCCGACCGACATAATCGGTGTACAGCTCATGCAACTCGTTTTGAAAGGCCTCGGTTTTTCTCACCTCTTCGTAGGCATCATTGATGTTGTCCATGATGGCCTTCAGCTCAGGTGGAATAATCTGGCCACCGTACTCTCCGAAATATCCCTTTTCATCTGGCATTTCCAGGAATTGTGTTGTCATTTTCTCCCTCCGGTCTGTTGTTGGGGTGGTGTGTGGAGGGCGCCTCTAAAAATAGTAATTTTTTCGTGAGAGCACGGAGCTGACGCTGCTATCGCGGAAAAAGTGCATTTTTAGAGGTGCCCTGGAGTCGGTTGTGGAATCCGGATTCAATATACCGCCCATTGGGGGCTTTTCCCAGTAGTTGAGGGAACAGGCTGTTCACCCAAAAACATCGTGTTAGTGTTGATCCAGGTCAATATAGGCGCAATGCACAACATATAGTGGTTGCGATCGCCAATATGCACGATATATTGTGCTCTGACGCAACCAGAGCTGAGGATTTTACCATGCACTCCCTGACCACCCCGATTACAGTCCAACTGCCTGCCGAGGTTCTGAAGCGGGATGGGAGCCGTGCCGGTTTTGACCGGCGCAAGATTGATGCCGCCATCCTCCGTGCCGGACAGGCCAGTGGTGAGTTTGGTGAGGAGGAGGCGGGTCTGCTTGGCGCCCAGGTGATCAAGGTGCTGAGCCATCGCCTGCGCCGTGATGAACTGCTGGATATCGAGCGCATTCAGGACACTGTTGAGCAGGTACTGATCAGCGCCAACCATCTGAAAACCGCCCGCGCCTATATTGTCTACCGCGAGCAGCACCACAAGCTGCGTCAGGATCGCCGCACCCTGGTGGATGTGGCCGCCTCGGTCAACGAATACCTGCAACGGGAGGACTGGCGGGTCAATGCCAACGCCAATCAGGGCTACTCGTTGGGCGGGCTGATCCTCAACACCTCGGGGAAGATGATCGCCAACTACTGGCTCAGTCATGTCTATCCGCCGGAGATAGGGGAGGCCCACCGTGAGGGTGATCTCCACATCCACGACCTGGACATGCTGGCCGGCTACTGCGCCGGCTGGTCGCTGCGCACCCTGCTGCAGGAGGGGCTGAACGGAGTGCCAGGCAAGGTGGAGGCGGGGCCGCCCAGGCACCTGAGCAGCGCGGTGGGGCAGATCGTCAACTTCCTCGGCACCCTGCAGAACGAGTGGGCGGGCGCCCAGGCCTTCAGCTCGTTCGACACCTATCTGGCACCCTATCTCCGCAAGGACGAACTCTCCTACGGAGAGGTGCGCCAGTGCATCCAGGAGCTGATCTACAACCTGAACGTCCCCTCCCGCTGGGGCACCCAGACTCCTTTTACCAATCTCACCTTCGACTGGGTCTGTCCGGAGGATCTGCGCGACCAGATCCCGCTCATTGGCGGGGAGGAGATGCCGTTTTGCTACGGCGAGCTGCAGTTCGAGATGGAGATGATCAACCGTGCCTACATCGAGGTGATGACCGCTGGCGACGCCAGGGGGAGGGTGTTCACCTTCCCCATCCCCACCTACAACATCACCCCGGATTTCCCCTGGGAGAGCGAGAACGCCGAGCGGCTGTTCGCCATGACCGCGAAATACGGCCTGCCCTATTTCCAGAACTTCCTCAACTCCGATCTCAAACCCAACATGGTGCGCTCCATGTGCTGCCGCCTGCAGCTCGACCTGCAGGAGCTGCTGAAGCGGGGTAACGGGCTGTTCGGCTCGGCGGAGCAGACCGGCTCGCTGGGGGTGGTCACCATCAACTGCGCCCGGCTGGGGTATCTCCACCGGGGAGACGAGGCAGGAGTGATGCAGCGGCTGGACCAGCTGCTGGAGCTGGCGCGCAACAGCCTGGAGATCAAGCGCAAGGTGATCCAGCGCCACATCGATGCCGGCCTGTTCCCCTACACCAAACGCTACCTGGGGACATTGCGCAACCATTTCTCCACCATCGGCGTCAACGGTATCAACGAGATGATCCGCAACTTCACCGACGACGCCGACGACATCACCTCCGATTGGGGACACGCCTTCGCCTGCCGCCTGCTGGACCACGTGCGCCAGCGGATGGTGGAGTTCCAGGAGGGCACCGGCCACATGTACAACCTGGAGGCCACACCGGCAGAGGGAACCACCTACCGCTTCGCCAGGGAGGATCGGAAACGCTTCCCCGGCATCCTCCAGGCGGGCACCCGCGAGCGCCCCTACTACACCAACTCCTCCCAGCTGCCGGTGGGCTTTACCGACGACCCCTTCGAGGCGCTGGAGCGGCAGGAGGAGCTGCAGCAGAAATACACCGGCGGCACCGTGCTGCATCTCTACATGAGCGAACGCATCAGCAGCGCCGAGGCGTGCCGGCGGCTGGTGCGGCGGGCGCTGGAGGGGTTCCGGCTGCCCTACATCACCATTACCCCCACCTTCTCCATCTGTCCCCGTCACGGTTATCTGGCGGGGGAACACGAGTTCTGCCCCGTCTGTGACGAAGAACTACTCATGCGCAAAAGGAGTGAACAATGTCCCGACTGAAAGACAAACCTATCCAACTGAAAGATGAAGAGCGCCAGCGCTGCGAGGTATGGACACGGGTGATGGGCTACCATCGCCCGGTATCGGCGTTCAACCCCGGCAAGCGTTCGGAACACGTCGAACGCACCTTCTTCCGGGAATGCCGAACAGTCTCCGAATAGGGGGCTTCACCCCGCTGACCACCATCGACTATCC
>JALSHD010000042.1 GCA_026982395.1 Chromatiales bacterium
TATTTTCAGCACCAGTTTGCCTTGCAGATCGGGATCGCGGCGCAGGGCGCGGTTGTAGATCGCAAAGATGGCGCCTTTGTTTTTGTCGAATACCATCTGGATCAACGGGGTCACCCATTAGCCCGCCCCTGTCAGAGTAACTGATTTTACTTTCCCGCTGAGGTAGAGTAAAAATGAGTTCACCTGAAGGCAAAATGATGGCGCGACTTCCCCGCTTGAATCTACCCGGCATTCCGCAGCATATTACTCAACGTGGCAACAACCGCCAGGACTGTTTTTTCACCGAGCAGGATTACCCGGTTTATCTGGACCAGCTCAAGGAGTACAGCCGGAAATACCAGGTGGCGGTGCATAGCTACGTTTTGATGACGAACCATGTGCACCTGCTGTTAACACCGGAGGAGCCTGACGGCGTGAGTCGGTTGATTCAGTCTCTCGGTCGCTACTATGTTCGCTACGTCAATCAAAGCTATGGTCGAAGCGGCACGCTATGGGAGGGACGATTCAAGTCGTCGCTGGTGGATAGTGAAAACTATTTCCTGATCGTCAGCCGTTATATCGAGCTCAATCCCGTTCGGACACAGATGGTTGCGGAGCCTGCCGACTATCCCTGGTCGAGCTATCATAAAAATGCCCTGGGAAGACCCATTGAGCTGATAACCCCTCACACCTGCTATTTGTCGTTGGGAAAGACAGACAGGAAAAGACAGTCCGCTTATCGGGCTTTGTTTGATACGCCGATTTCAGAGAACAAACTGGAAGAGATTCGGGATGCACTGAACAAAGCCTGGGTGCTGGGTGAAGATCGCTTCAAAACGGATTGAGAAGCAAACCGGGCGTCGCGCCTCGCCCATGCCGCTGGGAGGTGACAGAAAATCAGCGAAATACAGGGCGACTATGAAAAATCAGTGACTCTCCCCCCCCCTTGAGACCCCTTGATTTGCTCCAGGGCCACCCTTTCCGGAGGATGTATGATTGTTGAACTGCCCCCTGTTGGTTGGGGGGGCATGGAACCACCTCAAGAATCCGGCAGTCGGGCGTTGGTGGACAGTAGCGGTCTGGTTTGAACGCTTACGCATCCATGGTATCAACGATTCACAAGTCGTTGATAGAGCGGGTAAAACACGTGAAAGATCTGCCCCGAAAATCATAGTGTTTGGGATCAGGCGCATCTCGTTGGACATCCGCCCCCCTAAAATATACAAAATTTGATATAAATATAAAATTTTGTATAATGGCATATATGAAAGATGTGCGTTTTGTGGGTGGCTCATTGGACGATCTCAAGCACTTTCCGGCAGGCGCACGTCGGCAAGCGGGCTTTGAACTCAGTAACGTCCAGGCCGGGTTGCAGCCAAGTGACTGGAAGCCGATGAAGACCGTTGGGGCCGGGGCTGTTGAAATCCGGATTAAGGACGCGGCCGGTATTTACCGGGTGATCTATGTCGCCCGATTCGAAGAGGCCATCTACGTGTTGCATGCTTTTCAAAAGAAGACACGGAAAACACGCAAGGCGGATATCGAGTTGGCTAAAGCCAGGTACAAGGCGTTGGCAGAACAGAGGAAACAGAAATGACGATTTCAAAAGGTTACCACAATGTATTTGAGGCGCTGGAGGATAATCCGGCGATGGCGCAGAACCTGAAGATTCGTTCAGAATTGATGATCGCACTGCGTCACTATATCGAGGATGAAGGGCTGGGTCAGAAAGAAGCTGCAGAGATGTTTGGCGTTCACCAGCCGAGAATCAGTGATCTGATGCGCGGCAAGATTGACAAGTTCACCATCGACAGACTGGTCAACATGCTGGCGCGGATTGGAAAAACCGTGAAGGTGAAGACTGCGTAGGCGTACAGGAAACGGCAAGAGGTGTAATGATGGCTTTGACGAAAGATTTTAAGGACACCATTCAGGCACGTGCCCAACGGGATCCAGCGTTTCGCAAGATCCTGCTGCAAGAAGGGGTCGAATGCCTGCTCGCTGGTGATATCGATACCGGTAAGGCGGTATTGCGCGACTATATCAACGCCACGATCGGGTTCGAGGAACTGTCCCGGTTTTTCGACAAGTCGAGCAAGAGCCTCATGCGCATGTTCGGTCCGAAAGGGAACCCCCAGGCGAGTAACCTGTTTGCGGTGATTGGTTATCTGCAGGAGCAGGAAGGCATTCACCTGGAAGTCAAAGCCCGGAAGGTGGCCTAGGGGTGCTGTCTAGAAGTGTTCAATCGGCACATTTCAAGTATTTTGAAGGATTTTCTGAGCATGGTATTTTTCATGGTATTATCGTTTAGCTGGAAAATAAGTCATTGAAAATAAAAGTTAAAAATGGCTTATTTACTATTATCCGATGGGTTTTCAGTAATTTGCAACGCTAGCATAAAGAGTAAATAAAACGGACGTTTTATTTACCGCTGGTGAAAGGGTGATTTTGTGCTATAGTACTTAAAGGTACTACCATTGTAATAATGGAGGCTTAAAATGGCGACATCAGTAAAACTCGACGACGATCTGAAAGATCGCATCCAAAACCTGGCTGATGCACGATCTCGAACGGCGCATTGGATTATGCGAAAAGCGATACGCGATTACGTTGAGCGTGAAGAAAAGCGAGAGGCCTTCAAACAGGATGCATTACGTGCCTGGGAAGCGTACCAAGAAAACGGACTGCACCTGACGCTCGAAGAGGCGGACGCTTGGTTGGCTAAGCTTGAAACAGGCGAGGACGCGGAGCTGCCTAAGTGCCACGTCTGATCTGGACGCCGCCAGCTCTGGCTGACGTACAACAACTCTATCGCTTCCTGGCCCCAAAAGACGAAGCTGCCGCGCGCCGCGCTATCAAGGCAATACGGGCAGGCGTGAAAATCCTGGCTCACCAGCCGGAGGTCGGACGTCCTGTTGAAGACATGAATCCGGAGTTTCGGGAATGGCCGATCGACTTCGGCAGCAGCGGTTATATCGCATTGTATCGCTTCGACGGCGAAATAGCGGCTATCCTCGCCGTGCGACACCAAAAAGAAGCGGGTTACTAATAAAAATAACGACGCATGACCGCCAATGAAAAGTTCCTGAATCAGCGACAACGTTACCAACCGGTGACTCTGCCTCAGGACTTCTCCGATGAGGAAATGGCAAGGGACTGGACGCTCTCGGAAGCTGACCAACAGGAAATTGTTAAGTACCGAAAGAACTCCCGGTTATTTATTGCCATTCAGCTTTGCGCGGTTCAACTGTATGGCCGCTTTCTGCTTGAGGTCAACGACCTGTCGCCCCGCATCATCAGCTACCTGAATGGCCAGCTTGATCTTCCTCCCTCACTGACCATAGCCATGCCCGACCGAGACGCCACCGTCTCTGAGCAATGCAAAAATATTTTAAGCTACCTGGGTTTTTCCAAGTACGACGATGAGGCGCAAGCCAGATTGCAAGCCTGGCTGGAAAAGCAGGCTCATCAAGGTTTTTTACCGGATGAGTTATTTCTACGCGCCGAACGGTTTTTACTATCAGAACGGGTAGTGTTGCCTGGTCCCACTGTATTGGAGCGAGTTTTGGGCAAGCGTCGCTGGCTATGGCTGTAACCAGTTCTCCACTTTCAGTCCTGGAACCCGTGAGAATTCCCTGACATTGGCGGTTACAACCGTCAGGTCGCTGGCGAGAGCATGGGCAGCAATCAGTAGATCGTTTGGCCCGATGGGTGTTCCCTGGCGTGTGAAGTGATGGCGTAATGCTGCGTACTGGCGGTCAGCAGGGGGTTCCAGCGGCAGGATTTCCAGAGCGGAAAGAATCAGATCGATGCGTTCTGCCAGTTTTGTTGAGTTTGACTTGCTCGCGCCATAGCGGAGTTCAGCGGCGACAATGACGCTGGTGCAGACGGTATTCTCACCTGCCTTGGTAATCCGTGCTGCTACCACACCTTGCGGATTGCGGACCAGATCAGACAGGATGTTGGTATCCAGCAGATACGCAAGCGATGCACTCACAGCTGCACGTCATCCAGTGGAGGCAGGTCATCATCGATATCGGGAAAGGGTTCCGTCAAGGGCTCCAGAGAGGCCAGCAGTGCCAGGAGTCTGCCTTTACGAATCGGCTCCACGATCAATCGGTCCCCCTCCTTGTGGATGAGTGCTTCATCACCTTCCAGCTCGAACTCGCGAGGGATGCGTAGTGCCTAGTTGCGCCCGTTGCGAAAGAGGCGTACATGGCGTTCAGGAGTTGGCATTCGGGTATCCTCTTGCTTACAAGGCATATGACATATGCATATGTCAAGAGGTCCGCGATGTCAATCTGGCTGGTTATTGTGCAGCGTGACAGTGTTCACTCGGTAATTTACAGGGTGATGAGCAGCAATTTCTGAGCATGGTATTTTTCATGGTATTTTCCGGGCGTTGTAACGCAAAAGCCGACGATACCATGAGAGGCAAATTGGTGGTGTCATGGTATCAGTAAATAATGAACAACTCGTGCTCTGGAGCATTTAAGAAAATGCCTCTAAACTTTTCTCAGCATCCGGAGTCTAATTGATTGAATTGATAGAAATAATGGTGGTTATCATGAAGACACCGGAGATTGGTTTTTTCGAATGGCAGCAACGATTTTCGAGCG
>JALSHD010000043.1 GCA_026982395.1 Chromatiales bacterium
GCGAACCGTTTCAGTCAGCCTTCCGGTTCGGGCAGAAACTCATCCAGCGCCTCGAACAGCGGAGTCATGTACATATAGGCCGGCCCGCCGTGCATGACCACCGCCATGAATCCGGCTTCGACCACCTCATCACGGCCGGCACCCGCCCTGACTGCCTGCTCCACATGAAAGGCAATACACCACTCACACTGAGCCGCCACCGCAAGCGCCACGTTGATCAACTCCTTGAAGCGCAGATTCAGCGCCTTTCCCTCCTCCGCCTTTTGCAGAAAACCGAGAAAGGCACGGGTCTCGTCGGGATAGTCCCGGCGCAGGCGGCGGGTAACAACAGTTACCTGATCAAGTTTGTCACGGACATTGCTCATACTATTTCTCCCCGGTTCGCGGGTTAACGCTGTTTTCAATATAGACCAGGATAGAGCACTCTTCTGTAACCCAGGTTGCAATCGAAAAAAAGAGTCTCCTTGTTGTCAAGGGAGGTGTCCGGGGCTTACAATCGAAGAGGCTGTAGTTCCCCATCTCGCTGTGAGCCTCTCGAGCATGATTGACACCACCATGGACAAACGTATCCCCCGCCCCTTCCTGATTGGGGTATTCGTCCTGGCCATGCTCCTTGGCCAGTCGCTGGCACTGGCTCACTGGCACGCCATCGACGCTCCGTCATCGCACGGTTGTATGTTGTGCCTGCATGCACAGCAGGGTTCCGGCGCCCTTCCTGCAACCCCCTTTCATCCGGCCGTGACCGTCCAGCACCCCGTTGCAGTGGAGTTGCCGGCCCGGCCGCCGCTCTCCTCCTTCTCATCGAGCTTCCTCTCCCGCGCACCTCCAGCGCCAGTAGCCACACCCATCCAATCCGTCGATATTTTCTGAAGCCGCAGTCGCACTCCTTTCATGGCGCGCCACTTCGTGGCGCGACGTTTGTCAGGTTGTCGAAAAACACCGTTTTTCGGCAGCCTGTTTGAGGCCGCTATTTTCAATAGCGTCAGGCCATCGAAAATGAAGGGGACGGGAAATCGCTCTTTTCCGGCCCCGCGTTGAAAAAGACCATGGATGGGCTTTTTCAACATCGTGAAAAAGGCGCGTGCGCACTATGTAGTCCATGGAGGTCAACATGATGTCTTTCCGTAGCACCCTTGCCAGGGCAGCACTGCTCCTCTGCGCAGGCTCGGGATTTCCCCTTCTTCTGTCGGCTGAGAGCAGCGACTCTCCCGACGAGGAACGGCACCACATCCAGGAGGAGCTGAAACGCATGCAGCAACGGCTTCTCGAAATGGAACAGCGTCTGAGTGAACAGCAGGCCGTGGCAGCCACCCCGGCAGCACCGGCCGGTTCGGCTTCACCCAATGTATTCAATCCGCAGATCAGCGTCATACTCGGCGGAAAATACCAGCATTTCAGCCGTTCCCCCGGGCACTTTGCGGTTCCCGGCTTCCTGCTGGGTGAGGCTGCCGGTCTGGATGAACGCGGTCTTGCGCTCGGTGAGTCGGAGCTGAATTTTTCAGCCAATGTGGACAATCTCTTCTATGGGAGTCTTACCGTGTCGCTGTCACCCGAAGGCGGCGCCGAGGTTGAGGAGGCCTACTTCCAGTCACTCCATATGCCGTTTGGCCTCACGCTCAAGGCGGGGCGGTTCTTCTCCGGGATCGGTTACCTGAACCAGTTCCATACCCATCACGACGATTTTGTCGATCGCCCGCTCCCCTACCGCGCCTTCCTCGATTCACAGTATGGCGACGAGGGGGTGCAGATCAGGTGGCTGGCGCCCACCGACACCTTTCTGGAGTTCGGTGCCGAGGTCATGCGGGGAGACGCATTCCCCTCCGCCGGCAGCGCCCATCAGGGGGCCGGTGCCTGGGACCTGTCCGCCCATACCGGTGGGGATGTGGGGTTCAGCAACAGCTGGAAAGCGGGCATCTCCTGGCTTCACTCCACCGCGCGTCAACGTGATGCCTTCGATGGCCAGGGCGAACCCGTGGGCAGCTACAGCGGCGAGAGCCAGCTCTGGCTGGCGGATTTCGTCTGGAAGTGGGCGCCGAACGGCAATCCCGTCAATCGCAACTTTCGTTTTCAGAGTGAGCTGTTCTACCGCACCGAGAAGGGGGTGCTTGCCGGCACGGCACCGGCGGCCTCCTATGACGGTCGCCACTGGGGATGGTATGCGGAAGGGGTGTACCGTTTCCACCCGCGCTGGAAGGTTGGATTCAGATACTCCGAGCTCCGTGCCGACAACTCCGGTCCGGCGGTGGTGTCCGGCGCTATTCTCGATGATCAGGGCCATATCCCCCGCCGGGCGTCGCTGGTGCTGGGGTTCTCCAACAGCGAGTTTTCGCGGATCCGTATCCAGCTGGCGCAGGACGACAGCCGGCGGAAACGGGACTACCAGTTCTCCATGCAGTATCTGATGCTGCTCGGCGCGCATGGCGCACACCAGTTCTAGTGCTCCATCGAGGCAATAAATCAGGAGAAAGATGATGAAAAAGATGTTTCTACCGGCCTTTCTGGCCCTGTTCGTATCTCTGATATCGCAACCCGCCGCGGCGACGCTGCGCATCTTTGCCTGTGAGCCGGAGTGGGGGGCGCTGGCGAAGGAGATCGGTGGTGACCAGGTCTCGGTCTACACTGCCACCCAGGCGGGGCAGGATCCCCACCATGTTCAGGCGCGCCCGAGCATGATCGCCCGGATGCGCCGCGCCGACATGGTGATCGCCACCGGGGCGCAGCTGGAGATCGGCTGGCTGCCGGTACTGATCCGCCAGGCGGCCAATGCCCGGGTGCAGCGGGGGCAGCCGGGGTATCTTGCAGCGAGCGACTACGTGCAGAAACTGGGGGTGCCGGCACGGGTGGATCGGGCGATGGGAGACGTTCATGCGGCAGGGAACCCCCACATCCAGACCGATCCGCGCAACATCGCGCGGGTCGCCGCTGTACTGGCGAAGCGGCTCGGGCAGATCGATCCAGCCCACGCCGCCTTCTATCAGTCACGCTACCAGGAGTTCTCCCGGCGCTGGCAGGACGCCATCGCCCGCTGGGAGAAGGAGGCGGCGCCGCTGAAGGGGACGCGCATCGTGGTCTACCACAAGGGGTGGAACTACCTGAACCGCTGGCTCGGTCTGATTCAGGTGGGAGCGCTGGAACCGGTGCCGGGGGTCCCGCCATCCACCTCGCATCTCGCGCAGCTGCTCTCGAAGGTGAAACAGCAGCAGGTCGCCATGGTGATCTACGCCGCGTACCAGAATCCGCGCCCCTCCGAATGGCTGGCGCAGCGGGCCGGCATTCCTGCGGTCAAGCTGCCCTTCTCCGTCGGTGGTACGGACAGTGCCGGGGATCTGTTCGCCCTCTATGACGACACCATTCACCGTCTGCTGAAAGCGGTTGGAAAGAGTGCCGGTTCACCCGACCGGGAAGAGTAGGCCATGCAGTTCGACGGACTGGATATCTCCATTCTCGGCCCCGCATTCCTTGCCGGGGTGCTGGTGCTCTCCACCCATGTTCCGATGGGCATCAGGGTGCTGCGGCGCGGCATCGTGTTCATCGACCTGGCCATCGCACAGGTGGCGGGGGTGGGAATCATCGCCGCCGACTCCCTGGGGCTGCCTCTGCACGGGATCAGCGTCCAGCTGATTGCCACCGGCACGGCGGTCGCCGGGGCGCTGTTACTGGCCTGGAGCGAGAAACGGTGGCCCCAGCTGCAGGAGGCGCTGATTGGAACCCTGTTCGTGCTGGCAGCCAGCATCGGCATCCTGCTGCTCAGCCACAACCCCCACGGCGGCGAGTATCTCAAGGAGTTGCTGGTGGGCCAGATCCTGTGGGTACAGCCGGCGCAGCTGATCCCGGTCGCCGTTCTCTATCTGCTCGTGCTGTCCATCTGGTTTCGTCTCGGCGACGGAATGAGCGGAATGGCCTTCTACCTGCTGTTCGCCATTACGGTCACGGCATCGGTTCAGCTGGTGGGAGTCTATCTGGTGTTTGCCAGCCTGATCATCCCGGCGCTGGCGGTCATCGGAACCACGCGCCGGCCCCTGCTGGCCAGCTATGCACTGGGAGGTGCCGGCTACGCCGGCGGGCTGCTCTGCTCCGCCCTGTTCGATCTCCCCACCGGCGCCGTCATCGTATGCACCATCGCCGCACTGGCAGCCCTCTACGGAGCAGTGGCGGGAAAGGTGGGCAGCCAGCGAAGAGAGGGAGAGTAGCACCGCCTTCGGAAACACACTTGAGATATACCTCCGCATCAGCCGGCTGCCGCAACTTCTCCCGGCATATCTTCCCGCGGTAGGTCCTGGATCATCAGATATCCAGCGGATGCAGCTCGACCGCATCGAAATGGCCCCGCACCTCATCGGGCGAAAACAGCTCGGTGCCGGGACGGGTTACGGTGCCGGTGGCGCACGCCACCCCCAGACGTAACGCATCCTGCGGCGCGATGCCACGGCTGAAGGCGGCCACCAGCGCGCCGACCATGGAGTCCCCGGCGCCGACGCTGGAGTAAACGGTCACCTTCGGCGCCGAGGCAAGATAGCTGTTGTCTGGCCCGGTCAGAATGGCCCCTTCCGCACCCAGTGACACACAGA
>JALSHD010000044.1 GCA_026982395.1 Chromatiales bacterium
CCTGCCGGCAGCCGCGCCAGGGCGATGGCCTTGCCCAGCGTGGGCGAAAAACTGCCACTGGTGATTCTGCCCTCCGCTCCGTTTTCGCACAGCACGCGCTGATGATTGCGCAGTACACCCCGCCCCTCCAGCACCAGTCCGGTCAGCTTTGCGGATACACCAACATCACGCTGTGTCTCAAGCGCCGCCCGGCCGATAAAATTCCGCTCCTCCGGCTGCCACGCCACAGTCCAGGCCAGTCCGGACTCCAGCGGTGAGCAGCTCTCATCCATATCCGACCCATAGAGGTTCATTCCTGCCTCCAGGCGGAGCGTATCACGCGCACCAAGTCCACACGGTTCCACACCAGCGCGATGAAGCTGCTGCCACAACGCGACTGCCTGCTCTTCCGGCAGAATTATTTCAAACCCGTCTTCTCCGGTATAGCCGGTACGGGCGATAAAAAACCCATTTTCGGCAGAGGCATAAAACGGTTTCAGTTCAATAACCGAAGCCGCCTCTTCCACCATAATCTGTACAATCCTGTCACGGGCAGCCGGTCCCTGAACTGCGATCATGGCCAGGTCAAAACGAGCCTGTATGGCAACATCAAACGAGCCAACCTGTTGATCGATCCAGGCGAGATCCTTGTCCCGCGTTGCGGCGTTAACCACCATCCGGAAGCCATCGTCCCCTGAATCATAGACGATGACATCGTCCACCACACCGCCCTGCTCATTGAGCATGCAGGAGTACATGGCCTTGCCCGGCCTGGCTTCTGCCCCCACGTCGTTGGCCAACAGAAAACGCATGAATTCCCGCGCCTGGGGCCCGGTTATATCCACGATCATCATGTGGGAGACATCAAACATTCCCGCCGCCCGGCGCACCTGATGATGTTCCTCAATCTGGGAGCCGTAGTGAAGCGGCATCTGCCAACCGCCAAAATCCACCATTTTGCCGCCCATGGCCAGGTGTTGTTCGTATAGAGCTGTTTTCAAGGTCATGATTTTGCTTCCGCATGATAGGATGAACGCACCATCGCCGCCGCCTTGATCCATGAGAAACCCAGGATTTTGGCCTCCTCTTCATAGGTTGAAAACTGTGAAGGCGTAATATATTCCTGCACCGGAAGATGGTATCGGGTGGGACGCAGATACTGGCCCAGGGCAAGGCGTTTCACCCCGGCGGAGCGCAGATCCTTCAGCACCTGGAACACCTCGTCACGGGTTTCACCAAGCCCCAGCATCAGTGATGATTTGGTTTCTGTTCCAGGAAGCTGTGTTGCCTGCTCCAGCAGAGCGAGGGAGCGCCGATAATCTGAACCCTTGCGCACCGTTCGGTACAGTCTCGGCACTGTCTCGATGTTATGACCCCAGATCAGATTTACGGCATCGGGGACAGTTGTCGGGGAGTTCTGTGCAGCCGTGGCGATATGATTCAGCGCATGCTCCTGGCGGCGATGGAAATCGGGGGTCAGCAGCTCTATCCCGACCATTGGGTTACGGCGCCGCAATTCGGTAATTGTTCGCGCAAACAGATCCGCCCCACCATCCGGCAGATCATCACGATTGACCGAGGTAAGTACTACATACTGAAGCCGCAACGCAGCCACTGCATCCGCCACCTGCTCCGCCTCCCGTTCATCCACCGCAGGCGGACGGCCTGTTTTCACCGCGCAGAATCCACAGGCCCGGGTACAGGTATCACCCAACAGCA
The DNA here is from genome assembly GCA_026982395.1 of Chromatiales bacterium. GTDB lineage: Bacteria > Pseudomonadota > Gammaproteobacteria > Thiohalospirales > Thiohalospiraceae > DRMK01. The sequence continues at coordinate 1,699 of JALSHD010000044.1, forward strand.
GAAAGGTTGCCGTACCCCGGCTCCAGCACTCTCCCCGATTAGGACAGCGTGCCTCTTCACACACAGTGTGCAACCGATCGCCGCGCAGTTGAACAGCAGTCTGCCGGTATTGGATATTGTCTGCGAGGGAAACCCGAATCCACTCCGGCATACGCCCCGCATTGGGATGTGCCGAGTGATCAAATACCGGGATGTAATTGTTCTGCAAGTTGCTCATAAGCCGGTTCCGAAAATGCAAAAAGGGGCGGCAGCAGAACTTTGCGTCTGCTGCCGCCCCTCTGTCCGGTAACCTGAGAGCTTCAGCCCCTTCGGTGGGCGCCTGTCGCGCCTCTCTCCAGAGTCAACCCCCTCCTGCGGTCCATTTGCCTGAGCGATTCCGGGCGTGTTGCGCCTTCGGCGGCAGCCACGCTCTTCGCCATGGCCACTCTCTCCCGCAGGGTGGTTGGTTGAAGCTGGGAGTTTACCTGCTACCGATTGCAATGCCAAGTTTGTACGATTTACCGCGGTAGAAATATCTGTTGCAGGCAGCTACGATTCAGTTTTTTTCAGGGTGGCGACGGCTGCATCACAGCAACCAGTTCCCTCAGCACAACTGTGGCATAACTTCCGGCTGGCAGAAAAAAACCCAGACGAAGCGTCTCTTCTCCCGTCCATTCCCAAGCGAGCTCCCCTGGCTGAAGTTGCAATGGCCGTCGCTCCTGTTTCAATCCCGCTGACTCCAGCCCCTCACGCCAGGACTGGAACTCCAGCAGCGCCGCTGTCTCCAGCGCCAATGCCTGATCCTGCGCAGCTGAACGCCCCCTCCCCCACAGAGGAGCGGTGGGGAGGATATCTCCGCTCGCAAAACGCTGTTCAATCTGTTCCGACAGCGAATCAACGGTAAAGAAACTGCGGCTGCCAGCCAGCATCACCACCTCCCCCGGCAGGATTCTCTGCCAGGTGCCGTTTCTAACCCGTTCCGCCAATACCCGGTTGAACAGCAGTGAACGGGCAGCGGAGAGATACAGTCCTCTCTTGTGGCGATCTCTTACCCGTATTTTCCCCCTGAACATGCCATCGGCCTGATCCAGATTGGAGCTGTTCTGGCCAAAACGCTGTTCACCAAAATAGTTCGGTACTCCATTATGTCTGATCTGGTGCAGACGGTGCTCAAGCTTCTCACGATTACCCTCGATCTGGCGTAGCACCAAAACAAAATGGTTGCCCCGCAGCGCTCCCCGGCGCAGTTTCCGGCCATGACGGACCACTTCGATAACCTGGATATCTTGTGAATCAAAAGCAGACCAGTCCGGCTCGGCCTTTCCAGCCAAATCGATACTGAACCATTGAGTGGTAACTGCACAGCGATCCTTGAGGCCCGCAAAACCGACATCTCTGGCAGGGACTTCAGCAAAACGCGCCAGTTGCCGAGCCAGCCACTGGGTATTGGCGTTACGCTTTCTGATCCTGAGCAGAACATGCTGGCCTTCACCATCCGGCGTGAAACCCGGCTCCTCATCAACCTGAAAATCTTCGGGTACAGAACGAATCGCCGCCGTAACCACCGGCCTGCCCCAGGCATGGGGCAACAGATTACTCTCCATCTTCCCTTAGCAGAGTCACTGCATAACAGGCAATACCCTCCCCTCGTCCGGTAAAGCCCAGACGTTCAGTGGTAGTTGCCTTGATATTTATCCGCCCGGCCTCCAGAGCAAGATCCTGGGCCAGATGATGCCGCATCAGCTCAATATAGGGCGCCATCCTGGGAGCCTGGGCAACCAGGGTAACGTCGAGACTGGTTACCGCAAGCGCTCGTTCCTGCAATTGAGCCACCACCCTGCGCAATAAAATGCGGCTGTCGATATCCTTGAATTCATCGCTGCTATCGGGGAAATGGCGGCCAATATCGCCCAGCCCCGCAGCCCCCAGCAACGCATCACATACCGCATGAATCAGTACATCGCCATCAGAATGGGCCAGCATGCCATAATCGTACGGGATCTTTACCCCGCCGATAACCAGATGATCACCAGCCCCGAATTTGTGTACATCATAACCATGTCCTATACGCATGGCGGTTTATCCCGGCTTGTCCTGTTGTTGAAGAAAAAACTCCGCCATGGCCAGATCGGCGGGACGGGTTATCTTGAGATTGTCAGTATGTCCCTCAACCAGCAGCGGCGCAAAACCAGCCAGCTCCATGGCTGAGGCCTCATCAGTCACCAGCTTCCGGGCAGCAATCGCGGAAACAAGAGCATCATACAACGGTTGGAGACGAAACATTTGCGGTGTCAGAGCACGCCACAATCCTTCCCTGTCCACCGTTGAAACAATATTGCCAGCGCTGTCAGCCCGTTTCACTGTATCGTTGACCGGCGCTCCCAATAATCCGCCCACAGGAGAGCCCTGCAGCGTCGAAACAAGTCTTTCAATATCAGTCACACGCACACAGGGACGGGCAGCATCATGGACCAACACCCACTCGTTACGCTGACCCATGGCGATCAGCTTGTTAACTGCATTCAATACCGAATGGCAACGCTCTACTCCACCGCTGACTGTAACCAGTGGTTTATTAATATCTGGTTTAACAGCAGGCCACTGTTCATCATCCCCCGCCACTGCCACGACGATACCGGCAATACAACTCGATGATGCGAGACGCTGCAAAGTATGCTCGATAATCGTGCTGCCACGTAACGGCAGATACTGCTTGGGGATCTTTTCTCCCATACGGGAGCCTGTGCCGGCGGCGGGAACGACCGCCCAGCATTGAACGAGCTCTTTCATGTGAATTTGTTAACCCGGAATATGGAGCTGACTAATGCCAGCTCCATTATAGGCTAACGCAAGACTAATGGGTAATGATTGCAGGCAG
>JALSHD010000045.1 GCA_026982395.1 Chromatiales bacterium
ACCCAACCGGGCAAAATCGGCGGACAGGATTGAGGGGGCGATTAGAAAATTTGACATATTGGCAACCTCGTTGTTTTTCAGGGCGGCGGGAAAGCCGCTTTGCGCGGCACACTTTACCCGATCAGCCGCCAAACTGCATGTTCATCTTCCGGTTTTGTGAGAAGTGGGTGTTCACCAGAGAGGCACAGAGGGCACAGAGCAGGCTATTCGGGTGGCTGGTGGCTGCTTGTGCTCCGTGTTCTCTGTGTCTCTGTGGTGAACATACCCATCGTGGGCGGTGACAGAAATCAACCTTGCCGCAGGCGGGCGGCGATGCGCAGACGCAGGGCGTTGAGCTTGATGAAACCTTCGGCATCTTGCTGATCGTAGGCGCCTTCATCATCCTCGAAGGTGGCGATGCTGGCGTCGAACAGGCTGTCGCTCTCTGAAGCGCGTCCGACTACCGTAACGTTACCCTTGTACAGCTTGAGCCGGACCTTGCCGTTCACTGTGTTCTGGGAGGCGTCGATCATCTGCTGCAGCATGCGCCGTTCAGGGGACCACCAGTAACCGTTGTAGATCAGGGTGGCATAGCGCGGCATCAGTTCATCCTTGAGATGGGCCACCTCCCGATCCAGGGTGATGGATTCGATGGCCCGGTGCGCCTTGAGCATGATGGTGCCGGCCGGAGTTTCATAACAGCCACGGGATTTCATTCCCACATAGCGGTTCTCCACAATGTCATCGCGGCCGATACCGTTGGCTCCACCCAGCTGGTTGAGGGCAATCATGACCTGTGCGGGAGTCTGCTGTTCACTATTGATTGCGGTGATATCGCCATTGCGGTAGCTCAGTTCGATATAGGTGGCTTGATCCGGCGCCTGTTCGGGAGCAACGCTCCAGCGCCACATATCTTCCTCCGGTTCAGCCCAGGGATCTTCCAGAATGCCCCCCTCATAGGAGATATGGAGCAGGTTGGCGTCCATGGAGTAGGGCGATTTTTTGCCCCGTTTCTGTTCGATGGGTATGCCGTGCCGTTCGGCATAGCGGAGCAGTTTCTCGCGGGAGTCCAGTTCCCACTCCCGCCACGGGGCGATAACGTGAATATCCGGTTTGAGGGCATAGGCGCCCAGTTCGAATCGCACCTGATCATTGCCCTTGCCGGTTGCGCCGTGAGAAACAGCGTCGGCACCGGTTTGTTCGGCGATCTCCACCAGGCGTTTGGCGATCAGCGGGCGGGCGATGGAGGTGCCCAGCAGGTACTCTCCTTCGTATACGGCATTGGCCCGGAACATGGGGAAGACATAGTCACGGGCGAACTCCTCGCGCAGATCCTCGATGAAGATCTGCTTTACCCCCAGTGCCTGTGCCTTGGTGCGGGCAGGTTCCACCTCTTCCCCCTGGCCGATGTCGGCGGTGAAGGTGACCACTTCACAACCGTACTCATCCTGCAGCCATTTGAGGATGATGGAGGTATCGAGTCCTCCCGAGTAGGCCAGTACCACCTTCTTGATCTGTTTTGACATCTGCATTGCTCCTCCGCTAAGCGGGCAATTCTAACAGGAGGAACGGTTTTGGGGGAGGGGTTACTGTTTCTCCATACGGATATGAACACGCCGGTTTTTTGCCCGGCTGCCCTTTTTCCGGGGGCCGTGGTTGATGCTTATTATGAGTTCTGCCGGAACTCCCTTGCGCATCAGGTACTCCTGGACAGTATCCATTCGCATCTGGGATAGTTCCTGGTTATAGATATCGTCACCGCTTTTATCGGCAAAGCCGTTGAGGATGATGCGGGTGATTTCCGGGTCTACCTCCAGATAGGAAGCGATACGGTCCAGGGTTGCTCTGCTTTTTTCGGTCAGTTGATAGCTGTCGCTGCCGAAGTAGATATTCAGATCCCGTACATCATTGAATCCATCAGGGTGCAGGGCTCCGGTACAGCTCTGGAACAGCTGCAGGGCAGGGCGCAGATTAACCGGGGAGAGAGAAGCAGTAATCTGGTCACGAGCATCTGCCCAATCCTTGAAGGTCAATTGAGGGGACATCCCTTTTTCCAGTTCATAAAGCGTGCGCAGGGCGGCGTTGCGGCCAAAAACCACCGGTATTTTTCCTGTTTTGAGGGTAACTTTGGCGATTTCGATGGAGCGGGTTTTGTGTTTCCAGGGGGGAGCTACGGCGCGCAGGTGGGCGGTACGCCGTTTTTTTCCTGGCTCTCTTTCCAATGAAAATGACAACGTCAGATCACCACCAGCGTGGCTGGTGAACAGCGCCTGGCCGAAATGGGGGATTTTTTGTGACAGGCGGCATGCCAGGCGATCACCGGAGCTGGACCAGGTTGATTCATCGGGTGCCACATCAAAGCGCAGTTCGCCCGCCTGGAGAGCCAAGGGTGATGAAAAAATCAAAACGATAAAAGTAGCCAGCCGGTGCAGATGCATTGACAACAGGATCCGTTATAAGCCTATGGGTACTACATCGACTGAAAATCCGGCTACCTTTAGGGCACATCCATTAGAGGTGCTCTTTAGCTATTGTGAGGTGGTAGTACGCCTTTTCTGGCGTCGGGTAAATTCATTATCAGGGGGTGCGGCGGGTAGTTCAACATAAAAGGTTGTACCGCTTCCCGGAGTGGTGGTGAATCCAATTTCACCATCAAGTTGTTCGACAATGGCCTTGCAGATGCTCAGGCCGAGACCGGTACCCCCCGATTGCCGATCATTAGCGACGTCTGCCTGGACAAATTTGTCAAATACTACAGGTTGCAGCGATTCGGGAATTCCCGGTCCCTGATCCGAAATGGAGAAACATCCCATGGTGCCATGGTCACTGATCGTGATGGTTATTCTGGAAGAAGAGGGAGAAAACTTGATCGCATTTGACAGCAGGTTACTGATTACCTGCAACAGCCGGTCTGAATCTGCCTCAACCCGGATACCTGGAAGTTCTTCCTGAAGTATCAGTTTAATCTGTCTGCGTGCAGCAAACGGTTTCAGGTTGGTTACTGCCTGATTGAGTAGTGGTTTCAGTTCTACGGGTTGCAGCTGAAGTTTTGCTTCGCCGCTTTCCAGCATCTGCAGGTCAAGGAAATAGTTGATTAAATCGCGCAAACGGATGCTGTTTTCTATTGCGATCTCGATCATGTTTATGGCTTTTTCCGGCAGTGGGCCAGGCACTCCTTTTGCCAGTAGTGCAAGACTGCCCTGAATGGCGGTTAATGGGGTTCTCAGCTCGTGTCCGATAACTGAAAAAAACTCCGATTTTGCATGTTCCAGGGATTTCTGTTGTGAAGTGAGTATATCTATGAGGATCTCGAAACTTTTTTCATCTTTGCTACAGGCACGGATTTGTGAACGTTGTTTTTCTGTAAGCATGCTGGGTCGTTTTATTTTCCGGTTATCGAATTGCGTCATCATAATCCTGTTGTGACAACTTGAGGGATGGGGGTGGTACGGTTTGCAAAGTTTTCACAAGTTGCTGGTTTTTACAGCTGCGCGACCGGCATTTTTTTTACATGTTTTTGAGCAAATTGCTCGCTTCTCTTTTTTGTTGCCGATAGTTGCTGTTCGCTCATATGCTTTCCCACTTCATCACGGGCGGTTACTATTTTTAATCGCATTTCCTGATCCGGCATGTTAAGGGCGGCGACATGCAGCCAGAGAAAAGCCCGGGAAAGATTGGATCGCGTCCCCCGGCCATCCCTGAGCATCAGGCCAACCCGGTATTGTGCCATTGCATCTCCCTTCTGCGCTGCAGCCATCATCCATCGCCAAGCCTGTTTCATATTTGGTCTGCGCATGCCGATGCCCCGGTAATACATATCGGCAAGGGCGATCTGTGAGACCGTGTCACCGTTTTCGGCGGCCTTGCGAAACCATTTAAGTGCATGTGCTGGCGCTTTGAGCAGGCCGATGCCGTTGTAATACATTGTTGCCAGGATACGTTGGGAGATAATATGGCCGTTGCGCGCTGCCTTCTTGAACCAGAAGCCTGCCTTTTTGGGATCTTTTTCTGTACCATTTCCGCCGAGATATCTCCGGCCAAGCTGGTATTGGGCTTCCGCATCTCCCAGATTTGCCAGCACTTCCAGTTTTGCCAGATTCTGTCGGGGAGGTTGTGTCGAGGCCAACTTTTGCGTGGTCTCGGGGGAGGGGGGGCGACCGGAGATCTCCTGTGCGCAGAGCAGGGCAGGAATACCTAGATGAAACAGCAGTACAGCGATACGCATTGTCAGGAAAACCCGGAAAAATCTTATATGGTAGTTATCGGCTCAACCCTTTTTTTCATGAGTCAGCAGGTGGGGAAGATTGGTTTTGTCCGGTTTCATTATTTTTAGTGCCTCTCAACAATTATCAGCCAGTCGTACCGGCGCATGCCACAGGCAGAGGTTCAGCAGGCGGGCTGGCAGCTCCGGCTCCCAGAATCGCCGGTTGAAGCGGTAGCAGAATTC
>JALSHD010000046.1 GCA_026982395.1 Chromatiales bacterium
CGTTCGGCTAACCGTTCCCCTTGCCGGGCCGGTAGGGGACTTTCACCCCCAAGTCTTCCCCTCGCCACCACAGCTCGGGGATTAGCGCCAGTCACGGCGCTGCGCGCCATGCCTGGCGCACGATACAAAAAAGCCGGGCATTGCCCGGCTTCAATTAGCACTCGTTTAACGAAATCTATGCCTCGGCAGCTTCGCTGCTCTCCTCCTCGATCGCCGCAGGCAATGGGCGATCCACCAATTCCACATAAGCCATCGGTGCATTATCACCGGCACGGAATCCACACTTGAGAATACGCAGATACCCCCCCGGACGAGACTGATAGCGAGGGCCAAGCTCGTTAAACAGCTTGGTAACCATCTCCCGATCACGGATCCGGGAAAATGCCAACCGGCGGTTGGCCACCGAGTCTCTCTTGGCAAGCGTAATTAGCGGCTCAGCTATCCGGCGCAGCTCCTTGGCCTTGGGAACTGTTGTGCGAATAAGTTCATGACGAAACAACGATGAGGCCATATTTTTGAACATGGCCTGACGATGACTGCTGTTGCGATTCAGTTGCCGTCCACTTTTGCGATGACGCATAGCTAATTACCTTAACAGTTCTGTAGAGAAAAATTCAAATGCTGTTTAAGCAGTAGACTGCTCCTGACCCTTTTCTCCAAGGTTGGGAGGCGGCCAGTTTTCCAGCTTCATACCCAGAGACAATCCATGTGAAGCCAGCACATCTTTGATCTCGGTCAGCGACTTCTTTCCGAGATTCGGCGTTTTCATCAACTCCACCTCGGTACGCTGAATCAAATCCCCGATGTAATAGATATGCTCCGCCTTGAGACAGTTAGCAGAGCGCACGGTAAGCTCGAGGTCATCCACAGGGCGCAACAGAATGGAGTCGAACTCCACCTTCTGCTCCTCCTCCCCGGCCTGGTCATGGTGCTGAAGCTCGACAAAAGAGGAGAGTTGATCCTGAAGTATTGTAGCAGCACAACGAACAGCATCTTCCGGGTCGATAGCGCCATTTGTCTCAAGATTGATAATCAACTTATCAAGATCGGTGCGTTGCTCAACCCGAGCACTATCCACAGTGTAGGATACCCGTCTAACCGGGCTGAAACTGGCGTCCAGCTTTAGACGTCCAATGGGCCGGTCGGTGTCTTGGTCAAACAGGCGCTGGTTGGCCGGCCGGTATCCGCGCCCCGCCTCCACCCACAGGGTAATATTCAACTCACCGGTTTTACTGAGGTTGGCGATAACATGATCCGGATTTATAACCTCAACATCGTGATCCAGTTGAATATCTGCGGCAGTAACAACACCGGGACCCTTCTTGCTGATGGTCAGGGTGGCACTGTCGCGGTTATTCATGCGTAGTGCGACCCCTTTGAGATTCAACAAGATATCAATTACATCCTCCTGAACACCCTCCGCGGTGGTGTATTCATGAAGAACCCCTTCGATTTCGGCTTCAACAATAGCCGCCCCTGTCATTGAGGAGAGAAGAATACGACGCAACGCATTACCGAGTGTATGGCCAAAACCCCGCTCAAGCGGCTCCAATGTGATCTGCGCATGCTGCTCGTTAAGCTGCCGCACTTCAACTAACCGCGGTTTAAGAAATTCATTGATTGAGCTCTGCATGAATACCTCTTTAGTTCGCTCGTGTTCGGTTTAAACCTGCCAGGGATAACGAATCAGACAAGAAAATTACTTCGAGTAAAGCTCGACGACCAAGTGTTCCTTGAGATCTGCGGGCAGTTCGCTGCGATCCGGTAGCGCCTTGAAGGTTCCTTCCTTGCGCTTTGTATCCACCTCAAGCCACTCGTCAAAACCGCGCTGCTCCTGCATATCGAGTGCCGCCTGCACACGCAGCTGGTTTTTGGCGCGCTCGGCAACAGCAATCACATCACCCGGACGGACCAAATGAGAGGGAATATTCATTTTTCGCCCATTCAATGTAATACCGTTATGGCGTACCAGCTGCCTTGCCTCCGAACGTGAAGCAGCAAACCCCATGCGAAAAACGACGTTGTCCAGCCGAGCTTCCAGCAGTTGCAGCAGGTTATCACCAGTGGATCCTTTTAGTCGATCTGCCTGCTTGTAATAGATCCGGAACTGTTTTTCGAGAACGCCGTAAATACGACGAATCTTCTGTTTTTCGCGCAATTGCATAGCATAGTCACTCAAGCGAGTACGGCGCTGGCCGTGCTGCCCGGGCGGAAAGCTGCGCTCCTCAATTGGGCAACTACTGGAAAAACATTTTTCGCCTTTTAGAAAAAGCTTACCCCCTTCCCGGCGGCATTGGCGACATTTGGGTCCGATATACCTAGCCATCACATATCTCCAAGACTAAACTCGACGTCGCTTGGGCGGGCGACAGCCGTTGTGCGGAATAGGAGTCACGTCTTCAATGTTCGTAACCTTGAGTCCTACGTTGTTGAGTGCACGAACGGCAGATTCACGACCCGGACCGGGCCCCTTGACCAGAACCTCAACATTTTTCATGCCAAACTCCTGCGCCTGGGCTCCGGCGCGTTCTGCCGCAACCTGCGCAGCAAACGGCGTGCTTTTTCGCGACCCGCGAAAACCGGATCCCCCTGCAGTCGCCCAGCAGAGGGCGTTTCCCTGACGATCGGTAATGGTGATGATAGTGTTATTAAACGAGGCATGTATGTGCGCCACACCATCAACAACGTTTTTCTGAATTCGCTTGCGTGAGCGCGATCCGGACTTTGCTTTTACTTTTGCCATTCTATTACCCGATAAATGATATTATTTGCGAATCGGTTTGCGCGGACCCTTGCGAGTACGGGCATTAGTGCGCGTACGCTGACCATGCACAGGTAACCCGCGACGATGCCGCAAACCACGATAGGCGCCCAGATCCATCAGCCGCTTGATATTCATCGAAACTTCACGACGAAGATCACCTTCTACCGTGAATTTACCAACCGCACTGCGAAGCGCGTCAAGCTGCTCTTCAGTAAGGTCTTTCACCTTGCTGTCGCATTTTATGCTCGCTTCCTCACAAATCCGCTGCGCGCGAGTACGTCCAACACCATAGATCGCAGTTAGCGCGATTACTACATGTTTTTGTACAGGAATGTTAACACCAGCAATACGGGCCATACAGGCTAACTCCTAAAACTTCTCCAGCTCGCGGGACACCCCGCGAAAACGGTCAATTATACCTATCAGAAGGATATAAAACAACAGTCGGGATACGCAGAAAGCGCGTTACCGAACTATCCCTGGCGTTGCTTGTGCCGACCATCTGTACAAATGACACGCACTACGCCCTTTCGGCGAACAATTTTGCAATTACGACATATTTTCTTTACGGAAGCACGAACCTTCATCGTGGAATCTCCAAATTTATTTCCTGCCCGAACCACCCCGGCCGTGGGATCTGAGATTGCTCTTTTTCATCAATCCCTCATACTGATGCGACATCAGGTGGGCCTGAACCTGAGCCATGAAATCCATAACAACAACAACGATAATCAACAAAGATGTTCCCCCAAAATAGAATGGAACATTCCAGTAAACAATCAAAAACTCGGGCAAGAGACAAACGGCGGTAAGGTAGATAGCGCCCGCCAGAGTCAATCGCGACAACACCTTGTCGATATATTTGGCAGTCTGCTCCCCGGGGCGGATACCCGGAACAAAGGCACCAGACCGCTTGAGATTATCCGCCGTCTCTTTCGGGTTGAACATCAATGCCGTATAGAAAAAGGTAAAAAACAGAATCGCTAACGCATACATCAATACGTAAAGCGGCTGTCCCGGGGAAAGAGTGGTCGACAGATCCTGTAACCAGCGCAGTCCCTCGCTACTGCCAAACCATCCGCCCAGCGTGGCTGGAAACAGAATAATACTCGAGGCAAAAATGGGCGGGATTACACCTGACATATTTACCTTGAGAGGCAGATGAGTACTCTGCGCCGCAAGCATTTTGCGCCCCTGCTGCCTTTTCGCATAATTGACAGTAATACGCCGCTGACCCCGTTCAACAAAAACAACAAACGCTGTCACTGCGAGAACACCGGCAAAGAGAATAATGATCAAAAATGCGCTCAACTCTCCGGTACGGCCCAATTCGAGCGTGCCGCCAATCGCCGACGGTAATCCGGATACAATGCTGGCGAAAATAATCAGCGAAATACCATTTCCGATACCCCGCTCGGTGATCTGCTCCCCCAGCCACATGAGGAACATGGTGCCGCAAACCAGCGTCAAGGCCGCGATCATCCGGAATGCCATACCCGGTTCTATGACTACAGGAATTCCTCCAGCGCTTTGCGCTTCCAGGGCAATCGCTACCCCAATAGACTGAAAGGTAGCAAGAACCAGGGTGAAATAGCGGGTATACTGACTGATTTTACGTTTTCCAGCGGCGCCC
>JALSHD010000047.1 GCA_026982395.1 Chromatiales bacterium
TGACTCCCGCATTCGAACCGGAGATGCGCCACAAAACATGGCCCTGTTCCGGCGTTTCGTACTCAATATTGCCAGACTCTCACCGCTGAAGGAGAGCATGAAGGGAAAACTGAAACGGGCTGCCTGGAGTGACTCTTTCCGCTCAAAGCTGTTGTTTGGGTAACAAAGTCATGAAAGTATGCTCCTGCCTTGGGACATTACTGCTTTGGGCTGACATTCCCGCAAACAGATGGTTCAAAGCCGGATGGGATTGATGTAACATAACCAGTTTTACTGGCCGGTTACTTTTTGGTCCGGCAGTGTATCCTGCGGGGGAGAACCTGATCGGTTTTTTTCACTGCGGGATATGCCTTCACCGCATCAGAACTGGAGAACAAAGATGCCGCTACGTTTGGCTGTGCCGAAAGAGGTTACCCCGGGAGAACGTCGTGTTGCAATGGAACCGAGCGTTGCTGCCCGCCTGATTAAAATGGGTGTCGAAGTAACCATGCAGAAGGGCGCGGGCTTGTCCGCCCACTTCACCGATGATGATTTTTCAGACGTAAAAATAGTGGGGACAGCTGCGACCCTGTACAAGAATGCTGATCTCGTTTTCAAGGTTCAGCCGCCTACCCTCAAGGAGCTGGATGCCATCAAGGAAGGAGCTGTGATTGTAGGCTTTATGGCGCCCGGCAAGAACCCTGAAATAACCCGGAAAATGTGTGAAAAGAACATCACCAGCCTAGCCATGGAGCTGGTGCCGCGTATCAGCCGGGCACAGTCCATGGATGCGCTCTCTTCCCAGGCGGCGATTGCCGGATACAAGGGGGCATTGATGGGTGCTGATCTGGCCAGTGTGTTTTTTCCCATGTTGACGACAGCGGCGGGAACTATCCGTCCGGCCAAGGTGTTGGTGATTGGTGCGGGTGTTGCCGGTCTGCAGGCAATCGCTACAGCCAAACGCCTGGGAGCGGTTGTCGAGGCCTATGATGTGCGCTCCGCCACCAAGGAGCAGTGTGAATCGCTGGGCGCCAAGTTTATCGACACCGGCGTCAAGGCCGAGGGCGAGGGTGGCTATGCGCGGGAACTCACTGCAGAGGAGAAACAGCAGCAACAGGATGTGCTGGCGGATCATATTGCCATGTCGGATGTGGTGATAACCACTGCGGCAATCCCTGGCAAACCCTCACCGCGAATTATTACCAAAGAGATGGTAGCCCGGATGAAAACCGGCGCCGTGGTGGTGGATCTGGCGGCAGAGGGAGGTGGTAACTGCGAGCTTACCGAGTCCGGCAAGACCATCGAATTTGAAAAGCGGGTAATCATTCACGGGCCGTTGAATGTTCCCAGCCAGACACCTGTACATGCCAGTGAAATGTACGCAAAAAACCTGTTTAACCTGATCTCCCCGTTTATCAAGGAGGGAGAGCTGGTGCTCGACTGGGATGATGAGGTGATTCAAAAAAGCGCTTTGACCCATGGTGGTGAAGTGAAAAGTGAGCTTTATCGCCAGCCACTGGAGGATAAAAAATGATTGAAGGATTTACCGCACTCTATATCTTCATGCTGGCGGCTTTCACCGGCTACGAGGTGATCAGCCGTGTTCCAGTGATACTGCATACCCCGCTTATGTCCGGCTCCAACTTTATCCACGGTATTGTGCTGGTTGGGGCAATGGTCTCTCTGGGACATGCGGAAACAGGCCTGCAGATGCTAATCGGGTTTGTAGCCGTCATTCTGGCTGCCGGTAACGCGGTAGGAGGCTATGTGGCCACCGAACGCATGCTGGAGATGTTTGACAGAAGCAAGAGCAAGGGAGGCGTCTAGGTGAGCAGCTTTATCGAGATTGTCTATTTTGCAGCGGCTGTTATTTTCATCCTTGGTCTGAAAAAGATGAGTTCGCCGGTTACGGCGCGGTCCGGTATCGTCTGGGCCGGATATGCGATGGTTGCCGCGACGGCTGTTACTTTCTTCTCACCGGCTGTATATAGTCACGGCTTTCTCAATCTGCTGCTGATCGTGATTGCTATTGGTATAGGATCCTATCTTGCCTACAAAAGCGCCAAAAGTGTTGAGATGACCGATATGCCGCAGATGATAGCCATCTACAACGGTATGGGTGGCGGTGCTGCGGGAGCCATTGCTGCGGTGGAGCTGGTGCGGTTTGCCGATGGACATGATATCGGCGGCGGAACCGTTCAGTTGCTGGCAGTACTCGGTGCGTTGATCGGTGCAATAGCTTTTTCAGGTTCTGCGGTGGCCTATGCCAAGCTGCAGGGATTGATGAACAAGACACTGAGACTGCCTTCTCACCAGGCACTGAATATCGCCCTGTTTGCTGTTACCCTTCTGTTTGGGGCGGTGTTGGCTTTCAGCGGTGAAGTCAGCGGTTTTACCATATTCCTCTTCTTTCTCTGTGCACTGGCGCTGGGGATCATGGTTACTCTGCCTATTGGTGGTGCCGATATGCCGGTGGTTATCTCCCTGTTCAATGCGCTTACCGGTCTGGCGGTAGCGTTCGAGGGCTATGTGCTGGGTAACGCTGCGATGATCATTGCCGGTACGGTCGTAGGTTCGTCAGGAACCCTGCTGACGCAGTTGATGGCCAAGGCGATGAATCGTCCTATTTCCAACATCCTGTTCAGCAGTTTTGGCAGCGATGGAGGGGCTCCGGAGGAAGAGGATATTGCCGGAACCATGAAGGAGATCGAGGCCAGTGATGCGGCGGTGACCATGGCCTATGCAGAGAAGGTCATCATTGTTCCCGGTTACGGCATGGCGGTTGCCCAGGCGCAGCATAAACTGGCAGAGCTGGTTCAGCTGCTGGAGGATCGAGGCGTTACGGTGAAATTTGCCATCCACCCGGTCGCCGGACGGATGCCCGGACATATGAACGTGCTGCTGGCCGAGGCCGGAATTGACTATGACAAGATCTATGATCTTGACGAGATCAATCCCGAATTTCCTACTGCCGATGTGGCATTGGTTATCGGCGCCAATGATGTGGTTAATCCGGTGGCCCGAACCAACCCTGACAGTCCCATCTACGGGATGCCCATCTTGGATGCAGACAAGGCAAAGAACTGTATCGTAATCAAGCGCGGCAAAGGTTCAGGTTTCTCCGGAATAGAGAACCACCTGTTCTATGCTGACAACACCCGCATGCTTTATGGTGATGCACAGAAAGCTATTGGGGAGTTGATTGCCGGGGTAAAGCAGCTTTAGACGTTCAGGTAACTGCCGTCAATCTGGAACCAGGCCAAACTGCTTGACCTCCGGTAACTTTAACAGTAGCGTATTTGGGACATAATTGAGTCTAGTTGAAACCGCCCGTTTGAGACGGGCGGTTTTTATTCGGGAGATGGATTAAGTGGAATTAAGCGGTGCCGAAATCCTCGTTCAGTTTCTGAAAGATGAGGGTGTCGAGTGTGTGTTCGGCTATCCCGGTGGTAGCGTGTTACACATCTATGATGAGCTGTACAAACAGGAAGAGATTAAACATATCCTGGTTCGTCATGAACAGGCGGCGGCGCATGCCGCGGACGGGTATGCCCGCACCTCCGGCAAGCCTGGTGTGGTGCTGGTTACCTCCGGCCCAGGCGTGACCAATGCGGTTACCGGTATCGCAACCGCCTACATGGACTCTATTCCAATGGTGGTTATCACCGGTCAGGTTCCTACTGCCGTGATCGGCAGCGATGCCTTTCAGGAGGTAGATACGGTTGGTATTACCCGTCCCTGTTCCAAGCATAATTTTCTGGTCAAGGATGCACGGGATATTGCCACTACACTGAAAAAGGCATTTCATCTGGCGACTACCGGGCGCCCGGGTCCGGTGGTAGTGGATATTCCCAAAGATGTGACCGATCCGAACGTCAAGGTGCCCTACAGCTACCCTGAAACCATCTCCATGCGTTCCTACAACCCGAAAATAAAGGGGAATGCTCGCCAGATCCGGCGGGCGGTGCAGCTCATCCTGTCGGCGAAACGCCCCATTATCTATTCCGGCGGAGGGGTCATTCTCAGTGGCGCTGCCAACTCGCTCACCGAATTGACCCGCATGCTCAATATTCCGATTACCAGCACCCTGATGGGGCTGGGGGGATATCCGGCGACAGACCGGCAGTTTCTAGGCATGCTGGGCATGCATGGAACATACGAAGCCAATATGGCGATGCATGAGTGCGATGTACTGATCGCCATTGGCGCCCGTTTCGATGATCGCGTGACCGGCAAGATTGAGCAGTTTTGCCCCAATGCCAGGATTGTTCATATCGATATCGATCCGGCCTCTATCTCGAAAACGGTCAAGGTGGATGTTCCGATTGTTGGTGATGTGGACAGTGTTCTTACTGAAATGCTGCAGCTGATGCGCAATACCGATTCAGAGTTGAATCAGGTTGAGCTGAAACAGTGGTGGGAGCTGATAGCCAAATGGCGTGCCACAGACTGTCTTGCCTACGATCATGACAGCGATTTGATAAAGCCTCAGTATGTGGTTGAAAAGTTGTGGGAGATAACCGGTGGTGATGCCTTTGTCAGCACCGATGTCGGGCAGCATCAGATGTGGGCGGCGCAGTTCTACAAGTTCGACAAGCCGAACCGTTTTGTCACCTCCGGCGGACTGGGCACCATGGGATTCGGTCTGCCTGCTGCAATGGGGATCCAGTTTGCCAATCCTGATTCCAATGTGGCCTGCATTACCGGAGAGGGCAGTATCCAGATGTGTATTCAGGAGCTGTCAACCTGCTTTCAATACATGCTGCCGCTGAAAATCGTCAATCTCAATAACCGCTATCTGGGTATGGTTCGGCAGTGGCAGGAGTTCTTCTACGGAAGTCGCTACTCCCACTCCTATATGGATGCACTGCCGGACTTTGTAAAACTGGCGGAGTCCTATGGCCACGTCGGGATTCGTATCGAGAACCCGGCGGACGTCGAAGGTGCTCTGAAAGAGGCGTTTGCGTTGAAAGAGCGGTTGGTGTTTCTCGACTTCATCACCGACCAGACAGAGAATGTATATCCAATGATTGCGGCAGGGAAGGCACATCATGAGATGGAAATGTCGCCCAAGAGTGTATTGATTTAGCCATGCGTCACATTATCTCCATACTGATTGAAAACGAAGCGGGCGCGCTATCCCGGGTTGCCGGTCTTTTTTCGGCTCGCGGTTACAATATTGAATCGTTGAGCGTAGCTCCCACCGAAGATGCCAGTCTGTCCCGCATGACGTTGGTGACTCGGGGCTCGGAAGAGATCGTAGAGCAGATTACCAAGCAGCTGAACAAACTGGTGGACGTGGTCAAGCTGCTGGATCTGACCGAGGGCGCCCATATCGAGCGTGAAATGATGCTTATCAAGGTGCGTGCGTCCAGCGGCAGCGAGCGCGACGAGGTCAAGCGGTTATCCGATATTTTTCGAGGCAATATCATCGATGTCAGCCGAACCAGTTATGTTATTGAACTGACAGGGGACAGCAATAAGCTGGACTCCTTTATCCAGGCGTTGGGAGAGATCACAATTCTGGAAACAGTCCGTTGTGGTTCGATGGGCATTGCGCGGGGTGAGAAATCTCTGCATTTGTAGCGAAGCGTCGATAGTTTTATGAGCTGCATGCACTTTTGCTTGCCTGACATTCCCGCAATAACTTACTGCCTGAATTCAAGAGTTAACCAGATTTTTAATTGTCAGCAAAGGAAAAATCACAGAAATGAATATCTATTACGACAAAGATTGTGACCTGTCGATTATTCAGGGAAAGAAAGTTTCCATCATTGGTTATGGCTCGCAGGGACATGCCCATGCCAACAATCTGAAAGAGTCCGGCGTGGATGTCACTGTTGGTTTACGCTCTGGATCTGCTTCCGCAATCAAGGCCCAGAATGCCGGGTTGACCGTCAAGGATATTGATGCGGCAGTTACAGGAGCCGATGTTGTTATGCTTTTGGCTCCTGATGAACATCAGGCGCGGCTGTACCGAAAACATATTGTGCCCAATATCAAACAGGGGGCGGCGCTTGCCTTTGCTCATGGTTTTAATATCCACTACGAACAGATCGAGCCGCGGGCCGATCTGGATGTAATCATGATTGCTCCCAAGGGGCCGGGTCATCTGGTGCGTTCTACTTATACCAAAGGGGCCGGTGTGCCTTCATTGATTGCTGTTTTCCAGGATGCCAGCGGCAAGGCCAAGGATATTGCTCTCTCCTACGCCTCTGCCAATGGAGGCGGGCGTGCCGGGATTATCGAAACCACTTTCCGGGAGGAGACTGAAACTGACCTGTTTGGTGAGCAAGCGGTTCTCTGTGGCGGCGCAACTGCACTGGTGCAGGCCGGTTTTGAAACACTGGTGGAGGCCGGGTATGCACCGGAAATGGCCTATTTCGAATGTCTACATGAGTTAAAATTGATCGTCGATCTTATGTATGAAGGGGGTATCGCCAATATGCGCTACTCAATCTCCAATACGGCAGAGTATGGTGATCTGACCCGTGGTCCCCGTGTCATTACGGAGGAAACCAAAGCTGAGATGGGACGCATTCTGAAAGAAATTCAGAATGGAGAGTTTGCCCGTGAATTTATTCTGGAAAACCAGGCCGGTGCAGCTACCCTGAAGGCTAAACGTCGTCTTGGCAGGGAGCACCCTATTGAAGAAGTGGGTGAGAAACTGCGGGGGATGATGTCCTGGATCCAGACGGATAAAATTGTCGACAAAAGCAAAAACTGAGTAAGTGTTTACTGCGAAATAAATGGAGGATGCGGCATCATCCATTTACTGTGTTTGGCCGGCGACAATACCTGTCGCAAGCATAGGGAAGGGCTGGAGCCTGGGGCAAGTGGCAGTATACAGGCGATGGCTGAATACAATACTATTTGTTGTTGCAGGGTTGAAGTGGTCAGGCGGGGTGAGTGCAACTCCTGCGGTTTCGCGTTCTTCATAGCGAACACTTGTCACTCAGGTTAGCAATTCACATGCGCTCAAGACACTATCCCGTCATCGCCCGCCAGGGGCTGTGGCTTCTCCTTCCCTTGGTTGGCGCTGCTTTGTATGCCGTCTCCTTTTATGGTGGCTTGTTGTCTATCCCGGTGTGGCTGGCTGCTGCGCTGATTGCTTTTTTATTCCGTGATCCCCAACGGCATATACCAGCCAAGCCTTTGGGACTTGTTGCTCCTGTTGATGGTTGCATTGTCAGTATACAGGAAGAGCATGATCCCTGGCTGAAACGGCAGGCCTGTTGCCTTCGTCTGAAAGGGAGCATTACCGGAAGTTATGCAGTACGTTCCCCAATGGAGGGAAAACTGGTTAAACAGTGGTATGCTGTGCCTAATGGTGATACCGTTTCGCGCTTTGTTCTGGCTACCTGGATTCAGAGCGATGAGGGCGATGATATTGTTCTGGTGGTGCGCCCGAGAGTGGCCTGGTTAAGACTGCGAAGCGATATTGTGCCTGGAGAAAGAACGGGGCAGGGCATGCGTTTCTGTTTTTCCCCTTTTGGTGTTGAGGTCGAAGTCTGGATGCCGGCGAACACCCATATTGAAGTGGTGCCGGAAAAGAGGGTTCAGGCGGGTAGCGATATTATCGGTATATTAAATCATGGTTCCTGACCGGAAAAAGGGGAAGGCAGACAATAGCGTTGATCGTCCCCGGCGGCGAGGTATCTACCTGCTTCCCAATCTGTTTACTACGGCGGCCCTGTTTGCCGGTTTTTATGGAATTATCGCCGCGATGAAAGGGCATTTTGAAGCGGCATCCATCGCGATATTCGTTGCCATGATTCTGGACGGTCTCGATGGGCGGGTAGCGCGCCTGACCAATACCCAGAGTGATTTTGGCATGCAGTATGACAGCCTTTCCGATATGCTCTCCTTCGGATTGGCACCCGCACTGATTATTTACCAGTGGTCTCTGACTGAAATGGGAAAAATGGGATGGCTTGCGGCATTTCTGTTTACTGCCTGTGCTGCGCTCCGTCTTGCCCGTTTCAATACCCAGGTGGAAGTTGTTGACAAACGCTATTTTCAGGGTCTGCCCAGCCCGGCAGCGGCGGGTTTGGTTGCCGGACTGGTGTGGGTAGGTTATGACAACGGGTTTACTGGTGAATTGCTGCGTATTCCCGCTTTTATCCTTACCGTGCTGGCTGGTATTCTGATGGTCAGCAATGTTCGTTATCATAGTTTCAAGGATCTGGATCTCAAGCACAAGGTTCCTTTTATGGCGGGGTTGGCAATTGTAATGGTGTTTGTGTTCGTTGCCGTCGATCCTCCTCAGGTGCTTTTTTTACTGTTGTTGCTCTATGTTTTGTCCGGCCCGGTATTGACCCTGTTTCACCGGCAGCGGTTAAAGGCCTCATCAAGTGGTACAGAAGAGGATTGAAAGATGTTTCACGGTAGCATGGTCGCATTGGTTACACCGATGCACGCAGATGGAACACTGGATGAAAAGAGTTTGCAGCAGCTTGTCGAGTTTCATGTGGAAAACGGCACAGATGCCATCATTGCAGTGGGGACGACCGGCGAGTCGGCAACACTGGATCATGAAGAGCACTGCCTCGTAATCCACCAGGTAGTGGAGTTTTCCGCCGGGCGTATCCCTGTTATTGCGGGGACCGGAGCAAACTCTACCACTGAAGCTATTGATCTGACCCGCTGTGCCATGGAAGCAGGGGCTGACGCTTGCCTGCTGGTTACACCATACTATAACAAGCCAACCCAGGAAGGGTTGTATCAGCATTTTCGCGCTGTCGCGGAGGCTGTACCTGTTCCGCAGATTCTGTATAACGTACCGGGACGGACCGCTTGCGACATGCTGCCGGAAACGATAGAGCGTCTCTCCCTGATTTCCAATATTATCGGTATCAAGGAGGCGACCGGCGATCTGGAGAGAGGCCGGGAGATTCTGCGGCGTTGCGGTGACAAACTCGATCTGTACAGCGGTGACGACAGTACCGCCATGGAGCTTATTCTGCAGGGTGCCAAAGGGGATATATCAGTGACGGCCAATGTTGCCCCCCGGGCCATGCATAAGATGTGCAAGGCAGCTCTGGCCGGGGATCGGAGCGGTGCTGAAGCGCTGAATCAGCCGCTGGAAGATCTGCATCGGGATCTGTTTGTCGAGTCCAATCCCATACCGGTCAAATGGGCTCTTCATGAAATGGGCCTGGTCTCTTCAGGCATTCGTTTGCCACTGACGCCGTTGGCGGACAACTACCATGACACGGTTCGTCGGGCACTGCGCAAGGCGGGGGTTGTGGAGTGAAAGATATTTTGAAAAGGGTATTGCTACTGTCAGTGACATTTGCTGTGGTAACGGGCTGCTCCGGCAGTAAAGAGAAAGAGATTCCGGCCTATTTCAGTGCTACAACCATTCCTGCTCTGAAAGTTCCCGCCGATCTCGATGAGCCCTATCGCTCGCAGGGTATGCAACTGCCGGAGGCTGCCTTTCAATTGCAGTTTTCTGCCGATACGGATGTGGAGGAGTTGGCGAAGCCACCACGTATTATTGATGACAGTGAATCCTGAACAACACCAATGCGTTTTGCATCACTGGGAAGTGGAAGCCGTGGAAATGCAACGCTGGTGGAAGAGGGTTCCACCACTCTCCTGATTGATTGCGGTTTTTCGAGCCGTGAAACCAAACGCCGCCTTGCCCGGCTTGGCAAGCTGCCGGAAGATTTGACCGCGATTCTGGTAACCCATGAGCACGCCGATCATATTGGTGGAGTGGGGGCGATGGCCCGCCGCTACAAACTACCGGTATGGATGAGTCATGGCACCAGACTGCAACACTCATGCGGTGAATTACCACGGGTTGAGTGCTTTAACAGTCACCAGGCATTTGCTATCGATGAGATCAGCATTGAGGCTTTTCCTGTTCCACACGATGCCCGGGAGCCCTGCCAGTTTGTGTTCGGCAACGGTCGGCATCGGCTGGGGCTATTGACGGATTGCGGTTCAATAACGGTGCATATTCAGGATAAACTAAGCGGCTGTGATGCACTGCTGCTTGAGTGTAATCACGATAGTGATATGCTGCAGAACGGCCCCTATCCTTTCTCCCTCAAGCAGCGTGTGGCTGGACAGCTGGGACATCTCAGTAATGCGCAGGCCGCCGGATTGCTGCGTGATATCGATCTGTCCGGTCTGCGCCATATTGTCGCCATGCATCTTAGCGAGCAGAATAACTCCGTCGCGAGAGTAACAGAGAGTATCGGAGCGGCACTCGGCTGCGAGGAGCAGTGGATCTCTGTGGCCGGGCAGGAGAGCGGACTGGGCTGGCGGACAATCTAGAGGAACAAGAATGAAAAAACAGGCTGAGCTTTATGCCGGCAAGGCGAAAACAGTATATACCACAGATGATCCGGATCGACTCATCCTGCAGTTCCGTGATGATACCTCCGCCTTCGATGGTGAAAAAGTCGAACAGCTGGCCCGCAAGGGAATGGTTAATAATAAATTCAATGCGTTTATTATGACCAAGCTGCAGGCGGTCGGGATCCCCACTCATTTCGAGCATATTTTGTCGGACACCGAGTCGGTGGTAAAACGGCTCGATATGATGCCCATCGAATGTGTGATCAGAAATATTAGTGCTGGGAGCCTTTGCCGCCGACTGGGTGTTGCCGAGGGTCAAACCTTGCGGCCTCCCGTGTTCGAGTTTTTCCTTAAGGATGATGCGCTGCACGATCCCATGATCAACGATTCTCATATTATTACCTTTGGCTGGGCAAGCGAGGCTGAGATCAGCCGGATGAAGGAGCTGACCCGGAAGGTCAACGGGGTTCTGAAGCAGCTGTTCGAGAAAGCGGGATTGTTGCTGGTGGACTACAAACTGGAGTTTGGCCGTTTCAACGGAGAGATTCTGTTGGGAGATGAGTTCAGCCCGGATGGTTGCCGTTTATGGGATGCCAAGACTCGTGAAAAACTGGATAAGGACCGTTTCCGGCAGGGGCTTGGCTCGGTGGTGGAGTCCTATGAAGCCGTGGCGCGGCGTCTCGGAATAGCGTTGTAGGCATCGGCATGGTCAGCGGTTCATATACATCGGAATCCATTGAAGTCCTGACCGGCCTGGAGCCGGTGCGCAAACGTCCGGGTATGTACACCCAGACGGAGCGGCCCAATCATCTGGCGCAGGAGGTTGTTGATAACAGTGTCGATGAAGCCATCGCCGGCTTTGTCAGGCATATCAAGGTAACACTCTACAAGGATGGCTCCCTGTCCGTGGAGGATGACGGGCGAGGAATGCCGGTGGATCTCCATCCGGAGCAGAAGTTGCCGGGTGTTGAGGTAATCCTCACCAAACTGCATGCAGGCGGCAAATTTTCCAACAAGAATTACACCTATTCCGGCGGATTGCATGGAGTGGGTGTGTCGGTGGTGAATGCCCTGTCGAAGCATCTGGAGGTTTGGGTGCGCCGTAATGGCAAGGAGTACAACATCGCCTTTGCTGATGGTGCCAGGATATCGCCGTTGGAAGAGGTGGGCACAGTAGGTAAACGTAACACCGGCACCACCGTACGCTTCTGGCCGGATCCGAAATTTTTTGATTCTCCCAAATTCTCAGTCCCAAGACTCAAGCATCTGTTGCGTGCCAAAGCGGTTCTGTGTCCGGGGTTGACCGTCGAGTTCACTGAAGAAAAAACCGGCGAAATATCCAGATGGCAATACCAGGAAGGACTCAAAGAGTATCTGCTTGGTGAACTCAACGGGTTGGAAACACTGCCGCAAGAACCTTTTGATGGCAGTATGCAGGGGAACAGCGAAGCCGTTGACTGGGCTGTCGTCTGGCTGCCTGAACAGGGCGAACTGGTTACAGAAAGCTACGTTAACCTGATCCCGACCAGCCAGGGCGGTACGCATGTCAATGGCCTGCGTACCGGTTTGACCGAGGCGATGCGGGAGTTTTGTGACTTCCGCAGCCTGCTGCCGCGAGGGGTCAAGTTGAGCCCGGAAGATGTCTGGGAACGTTGCAGTTACATCCTGTCTGTCAAGATGCAGGACCCCCAGTTCTCCGGCCAGACCAAGGAGCGCCTTTCTTCAAGGGAGAGCGCTGCTTTCGTTTCCGGAGTGATCAAGGACGCCTTCTCTCTGTGGTTGAACCAGCACCCGGAGATCGGAGAAGCGATAGCGGAACTGGCTATTGTCAACGCACAAAAACGCCTGCGCGCCAGCAAAAAAATTGTCCGCAAGCGGGTTACCCAAGGGCCGGCCCTGCCCGGAAAACTGGCGGACTGCTCCTCTACGGATCCGGCTCGCACAGAACTGTTTCTGGTGGAGGGTGACTCAGCCGGTGGCTCCGCCAAACAGGCGCGGGACCGGGAGTTTCAGGCCATCATGCCGCTGCGGGGGAAAATATTGAACACCTGGGAGGTGGATTCTGCCCAGGTGCTCGGTTCCCAGGAGGTGCATGATATTGCCATCGCCATCGGTGTTGATCCCGGTTCCAGCGATCTGAAAGGGTTGCGCTACGGAAAAATCTGCGTACTGGCCGACGCTGACTCCGATGGTGCCCATATCGCAACGCTGCTGTGCGCCCTGTTTCTGCGCCACTTCCGTCCGCTGGTAGAGGCGGGGCATGTATTCATGGCCATGCCACCACTGTTTCGCATTGATGTGGGGAAAGTGATCTACTATGCGCTGGATGAGGCAGAAAAAGAAGGGATACTGGATCGCATCGCCGCCGAAAAAAAACGCGGCAAAGTCACTGTGACTCGCTTCAAGGGGCTGGGAGAGATGAATCCTCTGCAGCTGCGTGAAACAACCCTGTCTCCCGATACTCGCCGGTTGGTTCAGCTTACCATTGAGTCAGGTGACGATACGGATCAGATAATGGATATGTTGCTGGCAAAAAAACGCGCAAGGGATCGTAAATCCTGGCTGGAAAGCAAGGGCGATCTGGCGGAGATTCTGGATTAATCAACGGCGAAACAGCCAGATTAGCAGAGTTATCAGCAAACTGACGACAATCGAGCTGGTGAACGGAAAATAGAAGCGAAAATTTTCCCGCTCTATGACAATATCCCCGGGTAGCCTGCCCAGGCCGGTTTTTTGTAACAACGGCCAGAGCAACCCAAGCAGGATTATCAGAACGCCGAGTATAACGAGAGTCTTGCTCATAACTGAACTGCATATTGATTAGTGTGAGTTTATTACAGAATTTGCCATATTGGGAAACATTGTATACAGAATAGTCAGTCTGAACGGCCGTTGGCTGAAATCAACAATCAAGAGCAACTGACTTGTCAGTGCTATATTAGCGGAGAGAACGATGAATTTCCGAACCAGAAATATCGTTGGTGCCCTGAGCCTTGGCTCCTTGCTGTTTGTGGGTGGGTGTAAAACAGGCAGTAGTGATCTTGACAATCTGCGTCCCGACGTGGACGCCGGCATTGACCAATCAGTCAGCGCTGGTGCGGCTGTCACACTGGACGGGGGAAAAAGCATCGATAGTGACGGGAGTATAGTTCGTTTTTCCTGGGTACAGGTATCCGGCCCCAGGGTCAAACTCAGCAATGCTGATACAGAACTGGCCAAATTCACAGCGCCTCCCATAACGGCCGAAGCTTTGCTTACCTTTCGGCTGAGTGCCACGGACAACGACGGGGCAACCAGCAGCGATGAAGTCAGCATTACGGTCAGACCCATTGTTGCTACCGCTGCCAGTGGCATAGATGTTCGACCTTCCAATACAACCTGTGTCGCGCCTGAACGGCCTGCAGCCAGTGCGGGCGACTCCGAAATCGAGCTGCAGCCGGCATTTTCACCACTGGAGTTTGAACAGCCTCTGGCCTTGTTACAGGCGCCGGGAGATAACGCCCGTTGGTATGTAGTGGAGCGGGGGGGGCATGTGCGTACATTTACTGGCGAACAGACCAGTGCCACAACTTTTGCCAGTCTTGCCGACAGGGTTTCATCCGTCGGAGCGGAACAAGGTTTGCTGGGGATGGCTTTTCATCCCGATTTCGCCTCCAATGGTTATGTTTTTCTTTCATATACTAAATCCGACGGCGCTTCTGTCATATCCCGCTTTGGCACTACCGGGGGACTTACCCTGGATCCCGCTTCAGAACAGGTATTGCTGACAGTGGCGCAACCCAATGCCAACCACAACGGGGGAGGGATCGCCTTTGGTCCGGATGGCTTTCTGTATATCGGTATTGGTGACGGTGGGGGAGCCGGTGATGAGGAGAATAATGCTCAAAATCCCCACAACCTGCTGGGGGCGATGCTGCGTATCGACGTTGACAATAGTGGCGACGGAAAACCGTACGGCATCCCCATCGACAATCCCTTTGCAGCCAGCAGCGGCTGTGGCAACCGGGAAGGTTGTCCGGAGATCTGGGCCTGGGGGCTGCGTAACCCCTGGAAATGGAGTTTCGATAGCGCCACTGGCAATTTATGGGCTGGCGACGTTGGCCAGGATAACCGGGAAGAGGTGAATATAATCGAACTCGGCCAGAACTACGGCTGGCGCTGTTACGAAGGGCTTCATGAATACAATTTATCCAATTGCGGGGCCATTGAAGAGTATACTTTTCCCGTGGTGGAGTATAATCACGGAAGCAGTGGCGGATCCTCGATTACCGGGGGGTATGTCTATCGCGGTACAGATATTCCAGGTCTTCAGGGAACTTATCTCTATGGTGATTTCGTTTCCGGAAGAATCTGGGGGCTTTCTGTTCAGCAGGGAAGCAGGCCTCGCGAACTGTTAAGCACAAATCTCAGGATCGCCTCTTTTGCGCAGGGTAACGACGGTGAACTGTATGTGCTCGATTATTCAGGCGGAAAAATCCATAAAATCGTTGAAAGGGAGGGGAGCTTCACTGATGGAAAATTTCCCCGGAAGCTGTCCCAAACCGGCTGTTTCAGTTCGGATGGTCCCACCGAGCCGCTACCTGCGCTGATCCCCTACGGTGTCAACTCTCCGTTATGGTCTGATGGCGCAGTGAAATATCGCTGGTTTGCTGTTCCTGACGGTAAAACAATCCAGATTGATGCTGACGGAAACAACTGGATTTTTCCTCCCGGCAGTGTGCTGGTCAAGGAGTTTCGGCTGGATAAGAGGCGGGTGGAAACGCGCCTGCTGATTCGTCATGATGATGGTGGCTGGGCGGGTTACAGCTATGAATGGAATGATCAACAAACCGATGCAACACTGCTTGCCGGGGCAAAAAGCAAGCAGATCAATGGTCAGGTGTGGGAGTACCCCAGCCGTGCTCAATGCATGGCCTGTCATACCGAAGCCGCAGGTTTTGTATTGGGGGCGGAAACGGCTCAGCTGAATGGTCTGTTCACCTATCCGGAGAGTACCCTTGTAGCCAATCAGATAAATACTCTTGCCCACATTAACCTGTTCACAAATCCACTGCCTGAAAAACCGGAAAATCTTGATGCACTGGTAAACTACAAGGATCCAGGTGTGCCAATAGATGCTCGTGCCCGTGCCTATCTGTACGCAAACTGCAGCAGTTGTCATCGCCCGGGGGCTGTAGAGCTCGCCGATTTCCGCTACGACACTCCACTGAACGAAATGGGGGTTTGTGATTCGCCCCCTCTGTTCGGCAAGATGGGGATTGGCAGTAATGCCCGCCTGCTTGCACCAGGCCTTCCTTCTTACTCCATTATACATGCACGAATGGGAACAACCGGAGCAGGACGAATGCCGCCTCTCGGCACCCGAATCGTGGATTCGGACGGCGGCCTCAATATTATCAGTGACTGGATTGGCTCATTAACAGATTGCCAGCAGGTCAGGTGATTGCGTAGATGCTCCGGCAGGCGGTGAACAACAGCAGAGAGCGCAGTGGTTTCTCCGGCCATAGCCGGCGAGCACCGTTTCTGTAAAGCTGCATCTGTTGCTGATAGGCGTTTGCCAACTGTGGGACTGTTTCGGGGGTGGCATGCTGGTGGGTTTTGTAGTCGATCAGGATAATTTCGTCATCATTCAGCAACAGTCTGTCAATCACACCGTGAATGGTTTTTCCATTGAGCTCATAGATCAGGGGAATCTCATTGTATGCACTGGTATAGTGTTTTCGGTCAAACAGGAACCGGAGGCGGGGCTCATGCAAAACCGACAGAGCCTCCCGCTGACACTCTGCAAGCAGTGGAGCATCACAGCTGACACCCATTTCAGCGCCGATCCGGTGCAGCAGGACTTTGCCCGTGACAGCTGATTCGCGGGTCAACAGTTCCAGCATGCGGTGAATAATGATTCCACGCTGACGCCCATCAGGATCCCCTTCACTTGCCGGATGGTTGACCTGACGGCTCGGTGCAATCTCGGAACTGTCAGGAGTGATATGCAGCATCTGGTGCAGCCGGGGATCCGGTTCTCCGATTTCGGAAGGAGGTGAGGATTCCGGGTGTTGTGTAGAGTCCGGTGCTACCCCTGATTCGCATATTACGCCTCCTGTGGCCGCATCCTCCAGCCTCTCCCCAAACTGTTCCCGGATATATCCATACCAGCCATATTCGCTCCCTCTGCTCGGAGCGGAGGCCGAGATATAAAGCAGCTGTCTGGCCCGGGTAACGGCAACGTAGAGCAGGTTGGCATCTTCCCGTTGCTGCGCCCCGGTTTGCTGTTCCAGCAGGGAGAGCGTCAATGGATCGCTGTCCTGTTTTTTTCCGGCCAGCAGAAAATGGCTGGGGCGGCTCCGATCGGCCGGCCAGTTGATCAGCGCATTCCAGCCGCTTTTCTGTTTGCTGCTGCCGGCACTATCCGCAAGAAATACCACCGGCGCCTCCAGCCCTTTGGCGGCATGGATAGTCATCAGGCGTACCTGCGGTTCACCGCTGCAGGTGGGGGCCTCATCCGGCGCATCCTGCTTCAGGTCGCGCAGCTCCTGTAACCGGGCGAGAAAGTGCGACAGGCTGGGATAGCGGCCACTGTCAACTTCCAATGCCAGTTGCAGAAATCTTTGCAGATTTGCGCGTACCCGCAAGCGCAAATGAGCCGGAAAAGCGGCTTCATAGCGGGCGGGTACGTTACCTTCACTGTAGATGCGCTGTAATAGATCATGAACCGGCAGATGGCCGGCAAGGGCATGCCACTCTGCCAGCCGTTGGCGGGCGCGGGCCAGCGGGCTGCCATGGGGGGGGGGCAGTTTCATGAGCCGCTCCCACCAGTTTCCCTGCTCTTCACTGGCCAGCGCAACGAGATCTCTGTCGGAGCACGCAAACAGCGGTGAGCGCAGTACTACAGCCAGAGAGAGATTGTTATAAGGCATCGTCAGTGTCTCCAGCAGTGCCTCCATATCCATGATCTCCTGGCTCTCCAGCAGCGTACCCCGATTGGCACCCAGATAAGGAATACCAGCATCACGCAGGGCGGTCTCAATGGCTGGAAGGTGGGTGCGGCGGGCAATCAGAATCAGGATATCTGCATGGTTTAGCGGTCGCGTCAGTGCGCCATCATTGATAATAACAGGCTGTTCCATCAGAGAGCGGATAGTGGCGGCAATCTGTTGACCCTCCCGATAATAGCGTTGATCGGTCCGGGCAGGACGTGGTTGCTGCAAGGGATTGCGCAGTTCCTGGGTGCCCGGTTCAGCGGCAGATTTGTCGGGTTCGATCAGGGGAAGCAGCTCCACCCGCCCCCACAACTGCTTATGGTGAGTGTCATGGGGGTGAAAGTGGGGCAGCCGACGGTTCAATTCACCACTGCCAAACAGCTCGTTGACAAACTCCATGATTGCCGGCGCTGAACGCCAGGATTTAGCCATCGGATAGCTCTGCGCATTCAGGTTGCGGATCAGCCATTGATTGGCTGTGTCAAATAGTTGTGGTTCGGCGCGGCGAAAACGATAGATGGACTGTTTGCTGTCCCCGACCAGAAAGACACTGCGAGGCCGTTCGGACTCTCCGGCAGCCATCTCCTCCAGCAATGGCAGAATCAGCCGCCACTGGGTGGGGTTGGTATCCTGAAACTCATCGATGAGCAGATGGTCGATGCGCTGATCCAATTTGTACTGTACCCAATGGGCGCTTCCGGCCGCGTTGAACAGTTTGTAGCTTTTCCACTCCAGATCAGCAAAATCCAGCAGCCGCTGTTCCTCCTTGATGCGCTGATAGTGTTCTATCAGCTGGTGACCCGCCAGAAACCAGGCGCTGGAAAGCCGCAGGGTTTGTTGCGCCGCAAGCTGTTGAAGCAGCTCGAGGATGGCAGAACTCAACTCTTCATGCAGCTGAACAAACCGTTCCTGCCCATTCTCCCCCATGGCTTTTGCCCGGGTCTTGTTCGGTTCGCGTTTTCTTGGTTCGTTTTTCTGGGTCAGGAATATCTCGCGAATCACGGGAAACTGGGGCTCGATATTTTCCGTTTCCAGGCAACGAAACAAAGTAGCTGCCTGTTCACTGTTTGTTTTGGTTTTGTGCCGGGTGAGAAGATGGGCAAATTCCAGCAGTTTTTCCCTGCACGTTGTGGAAAAAAAATGCTTGGCGGGGTTCTCATCCAGCCCGATATCAAGTTGTGATTGCAGCTCGTGAGAGGCAAAGTTCACCGGATCAGGGTGGTTGTCGGTATAAGCCCACCAGTCACTGCGGTGTTGAAGAAACTCCTGCAACGCGGTCCGGGTGCCAAACAGGCTGCCACAGTGGAGAAAAAGAGTATCCAGTGCGCTGGACAGCTCTGTATCAGGATGCATGGTGGCTTCGTTGAACAGGGCGTCCCAAGCCTCCTGTTGAAGGGCTGCGCAGCTCTCCACCAGTTCAAAACCGGGAGATACTCCGGCTTCCAGCGGGAAACGGCGCAGGATTTCCTGACAGAAGGCATGAAAAGTGCTGGTACGAACTGTTTGTGGGGTATGCAACATCATCTCGTAGAGATGTCGGGCCCGGTCAAGATTCTTTTTTTCGGCAATCAATCCCTGTTGCTCCAGCAGCACTGCGAGATGCTCATCATCAGCAGCGGCCATATCATACAAGCGTTGTGTCAGGCGGGTCTGCATCTCTGCTGCTGCCTTGCGGGTAAAGGTGATGGCCAGAACACCTTCCGGACGGGCGCCAGCCAGCAGCAAACGAACCAGGCGGGTCACCAGCAACCAGGTTTTCCCAGTGCCGGCAGAAGCCATTACGGTAGCATTATTTGAGGGAATGACGGGAGCGAGAGGGGTCATGACACAGAATAATAACAAACTTCAAGAATTAACATTTCCGAATACGATTGTTGTATTTATACATAAAAATTAATTAGTTGCACGTTGTCAGCGGCTTTGGTTGTTGTTATCATATTCATGGTCAGGACTAGATGGTCCTATCATAATAACAATAATAAAAGAAAGTTCAGGACTGAACGACTCAGGGCGTCCAGGGACAGTATATCTGGTTAGGATGTCGACAGGATGTTAGTGCCGGATGGATTACCTGGCTTGGGAACAGCTAACGGATATGCGAAGGATGACGGGTCGCAGGGAGGGCGGCGCTGGCTGGATTGCCAGATATGGAAAATTCCGGGCGGCGTTGTGCCGCCTTTTTTTATTCTGGCCAGGATTGCCGCCGGCAGACTCCGCTCAGTGAGCAGTGCCCGCAGGTGCGCTCATCTCCCCATGCCGGCAAATTCGCGCGGTTGTGGATGGCTTCCAGCAGGTTTTTCAGGCGTTTGCTGATGCCGTTGGTAATATATTGAAGTTCTTCTCCTTCAAGTACAGAGCATGACTTGACACCCTTATTGTCTAATTGTAGATACTCGCAGCGGTTTATTTCCTTATTTGTCAGCAGGGCATAAAATGGAAGTTGTACCGATTCGCCGCTGAGGATCTCTTCCCGGTTGGCGACCGGGCCGGTTTTGTAGTCCACAATTGCTATCCCTTCGTTATTTTCATCCATGCGATCGATGCGTCCCCGCAGTTTGGCTGATGGAGTGAAATTATCCACTTCACACCGGATTTCCACTGTTTTGAGCCGGTACTCGCCATTGCGCCGGATCTGCCAGTCGATATAGTCCGGGATGATGTTTTTCCACTGCTGCAACCAGCCCCGGTGCATAAAGTTGTCTTCCAGATCATCCGCAAACACCTGATCGGAGATCTGCTCCAGTAGCAGAATGGCTTGCTCACGGCAGTGCTCTTCAAACGGCGCCTGGAATGGACCCGGGAGGTTGGGAATATCACCATGAAACGCTTCCAGACTGCGGTGGATCCGTTCCCCGTAATCCGACTTGGCCAGTGCCTCACGTATTGCCTCGGGTGGGGCAAGGCCCAGGCAGCGGGCAGCAAAAAACTGATACGGGCAGTTCATCAACTGCTGATAGCTGCTGGCGGAAATTGTGCGGGGCAGCAGACCCGGGGGGGCGGCTGGAGCGGGTTTCTTACACGGTTCGGGAAGAGCCGTGGTGTCACATCGAAAAACAATTGCTCGTGGATTGTGTATTAATGCCGGGAGTCCGTTGTCACTCAGATGAAGGGAGTAAGTCAGATAATGGAATGCCCGCAGATTTTCCAGCCACGGGCTGGGGATAATCTCCTCGCCATCCTGCTCTTTTCGCAGGGTAAGTAATACTTGTGGTGCTGCCTGCAGAAGTCGGCGGAACAGATAAAAGCGTTCCACGAGATGTTCCCGGCTGGCTGGCAAACCCAGCTCAAGTCGTACCGCGTCATTGAAAAAGGGGGAGGGGGCTTCTGTGCCTGGCAGATATTCCCGTTCAACGGCGGCGATAACCAATGCGTCAAAACTGGCCAGGCTGCTTTGTGCCAGATTCATGAGCTGAACACGGCTTCCGCTGGCGGGTGGACAAAAATGACAGCGTTCCAGGGCATCACCAAGCCAGGAACGGAATTCCCGCCAGCTCATCTTCAACCGGCTATTTTCTGCTGCACCGCTCAACTGGTCAATTTGCCGAAGAATGCAGCTGCCGGCATCATCTTCGGCCAGCGCCTGTTGCATTCCCAGTTTCTCCATACTGAGTTGCAGTGCCTTGATGAACTGTTTCGGGTTGTGTTCTCCCTGCAAATGCTCACACAGGGGCTTTGCCGCCAGCTCCAGTTGGTTGAGCAGTTGGCGGATCTCCCGGGCGGTCTGCTCTGTCCAGGAGGGAAGCTGCTGTTGTCTGTTTTCAAGGTGCAGCCGGTACCGCTGTATTCCCCGGGCGATGTTGCCATTGCGGACGATGTCTCGTTCAAAACGATAGGTGGCGGTTTTCAACTGTTCCCGATCCTGTCCGGCAAATATGAAAGGGGACTTGAGCAGATCGAGTAACGGCTGTTGATCGAACTCCTCTTCAACGGTTTGCAAC
The DNA here is from genome assembly GCA_026982395.1 of Chromatiales bacterium. Lineage (GTDB taxonomy): Bacteria > Pseudomonadota > Gammaproteobacteria > Thiohalospirales > Thiohalospiraceae > DRMK01. The sequence continues at coordinate 21,206 of JALSHD010000047.1, forward strand.
CAGCGTTCCAGACTCGCTGCGGCGCTGGTAGTGGAGAGTGCCCAACCGGCGCTATCTGCAATTGATACCCCGCCCTGCTCCAGCAGAGCCCTTACTTGCCGGGCCAAACGGCGGTTTTCAGTAACGATGCCTATCTGCTGATGACCCTCAAGCAACCAGCGCCTTACCTGGATGTCGACAGCCCTGGCCTCCTCATCGGCATTGGCGGCTTCGTACAAAAACATCCGTTCTGCTACCGGGCTTTGGGGTAGGTGGGTTGCAAATAGCTTCGCACGCTCCCGAAGCGGTGGACCCTGCTGCGAGTAAGCGGCGTCCAGAAATTCTGTAACCGGATTTTTTGTTTTGATGTCTATCGAGTGCGGAGTCTGTCCGAGGAGTTCAAGCAGGCCGCCGGGAACAGCATCCGGATGATATTTCCAGCCATTTGTGGCTGTTGCGTTGCTACCCTCTATTATCACGCAGGCCTGCCGGTTTTCCAGCAGCTGTTTCAGCCAACCGAGCTCCGTCCTGGAAAAATGGTGAAAGCCAGCCAGGTAAAGCCGGGTATTTGTGGTCAGAGAAGCAGAGCAGGTCGCCAGTTTCAACAGATGGGCCGTACTGGATTCAATCACCCCCTCCATCTGGAGCTGCTGATGCCATGCATGCCAAAGTGTGTGAACCAGAGATGCTTCTCTGCCCAGAGCCCCCGATACCAGCGATCTGGCGTCATAGGCCTTGGAGAGTATTTGAATAAATTCTGTGTAGTCAGCGGGCAACCTGGCCTGATGCAAGGTCAATTCATCAAACAACTCGCCAAGACTGCGCGCCAAAGTCCATGGTGAACCCTTTCCATATAGCTGTGGATGCTCCATTAATATTTCGGTTAGCATCAACTCGCGCTGCTCAGGGGCAAGCTGGGGCTGCGCTGGAATGTTGCCGAACTGGCTCAGCCAACCGGATAAAGTATGGATTTGAGGGCCGATTAACGCGGAAACACCATGTTCTGCCGCTAACCCAAGCAGCAACCGGCGTAAACGGGGAGCCGCTTGCAGATCGGGCAACAGAACGATAGCCTGTGACAGATCCGGCAGTGAGGAGGTATTGTGCCGGATGATCAATTCGGCAAGCGAGGCAACCACATCTTCGCCATAGCTGGCCAAAAAAACAGGCGGGATCAGAGAGTTGTCTGGATGAGTGCTCACTTGTACAGTTTCTGTTTGAGATTCAGTTATCCAGCTAATTGGTATATTCTGGCTGCGGGCGAGCCTGCAAAATAGCTTGCATTATCATTTCATAAAGCTAAGCTTAAAAATACAGTTTTATCGAGGGAACAGGGGAGATAGTCCATTGCATAATGTAATGTCAGAGATAGTTGGCGGCGCAGGGGGCAACGAGTTTGGTGATTATATCCCTCCCGGGAACGCCCGGATCAAGGTTATCCATGTTTTTACCAATGAATATGTAGATGCCATACAGTTTGGCTATCTTGATGATAAAGGTGAGATAGCCCTGCTTCCCAAGGTTGGTGGTGATGGCGGTTTTGCGTACCAGTTTGTGCTGGATGAAGATGAATATCTTACCGGTATTTGCGGACGCTACGGCTGGTATATCGACCAGCTGTGTTTTCACACCAATAAACGCAAATCCGAGACTTTTGGTGGAAAGGGTGGCGTCACCGAGTTTAGTATCACGGCACCAAAAGAGCATGAGGTGATCGGTCTGTTTGGCCGCAAGGAGTGGTATCTTGACGCTATCGGTATCATCTCGCGCAGGTTGACTGCGGAAGATGTCAAGCGCAGCTCCAGCCCGCATGATCTGCAAAAGGTTGAGGGTATAGGTCCCAAAATAGCTGAGCTGTTTGTTGAGCACGGCATCCTGGATCTGGAAGATCTTTCCACCACTTCGGTTGAGCAGTTAAAGCTGATTCTTCATGAAGCTGGCAGCCATTTTGCGATGGCTGATCCGTCAACCTGGCCGCAGCAGGCGGCGCTGGGCGCCAAAGGGGAGTGGGATAAACTGACTGCGTTGCAGGAGGAGTTGGACAAGGGAAGAAGGGTATAGGTTTTTCCGTTAAATCAATCTGTTACTAGCTCCATCTTCTTCGTATTGTTAAATAAACTGATCGGCAGGAACGGGTTCGGTTGCTGTATTGACGGGGGTGACAAAGGGCTGTTCCTCATCTGTTAACGGTTCTGCTTTGGTCAGTTGTTGCTCCAGTACCGCCAGCGTTGCTTCCGATGCATCCCTGTTGTTCCGGAGACGCTGCTGAATACGGGCGCGAAGTAGCGGGATCTCTGCCTGAAAGTCCAGAATTGTGAAGGGAGTATTCAGACCGGCAGCAAGTTGCCGGAAACTGTCCCGGGTGGTTTTATCCAAAAAGGTGGCATCCACGATAACCGGATAACCGCTTTTCAGAAGAGTCTCTGCCAGGTTCAGCAGGTGCTGGTAGACTTGCGTGCTGGTCTGCGGAGTGTAAATTCCCTCATCTACAGCCGAGCTACTGCGAGTGTTTGGTGCCAGCCCAAACAGCCGCTTACGTTCGATATCGGAACGGATGCGAATTGCGCCAAGTTGCTCCAGAAAGGGCTGCGTCAGATGAGTTTTGCCGGATCCGGAAAAACCATGGGTAATGAACAAACGTGGTTTGCCCGTTTTTGTATATTTTTTGGCAAGGGAAAGATAGCTCTGTAGCTCGGATTGGGCAGCAACATGCTGTTCTGAAGTAGTATCTGTCTGTGACAGTCGAATTCCTGCAACCTTGGCACGTACCATTGCCCGATAGACGCGATAGTAGTTCAACAGCACTACTCCGGAGTAGTCGCCACTCTGCTCCAGCTGCTTGTTCAGAAAACGGAAACCCAGATCAGGTCGTCCCCGCTGTTCCAGATCCATAACCAGAAAAGCGAGCTCGCTCATAACATCAATCCAGTACAGGGCGGGATTGAACTCAATACAGTCGAATACGGTTATCTGGTTATCCAACAGCACCATATTCCCCAGGTGCATATCGCCGTGACACTCTCTGATGAAACCGTTTTGTCTACGCTCCCCCATCGTTTTTTCAAGGCGATGGAAGGCGTTGTCACTCCACTGCTGGAGTTGTCTGATGATGTCTGTTTTTATTTTATCTACAGTGAGTTGTAGTAATATGGTAAAGTTTTCCGTTGCAAATTCATGGATGCTTTCCGGTCGACCCCATGGGGTGCTTTTTTTGGCCACCGCAATGTTGGCATGGAAGCGGGCGATGTCACGGGCCAGTTGATCGATATGTGAAGAATGGAGTTGTTGGCGTTCCAGCACCCGGTCAAGGCGGGCATCGGCGGGAAATTGAAGCATTTTTACCGCATACTCGAAAAAGGGTGCTGTCCCGTTGATAATCGGCTGCTGCGCTGTTCCGCTGAAGCCCACAACATCCAGGTAGAGCGCGGGAGCAAGCCGGCGATTGAGACGCAGCTCTTCCCGGCAGTAGTAGTGACGTTTTTCCAGCGTGGAGAAATCCACAAAGCCCAGATTAACGGGTTTTTTTATTTTGTATGCATAGGAGCCGGTAAGCAGTATCCATGAGATATGCGTTTCAATCAGCTCAAAAGCGGATGTCGGATGGTCATAGATCGCCGGATTCTGCAGCGCATTGAGGAACTCGGTTTGGTATTGGTATGTCATAGCGCGTTACTATTAACACCTTTATCCATACCTGAATACTAGCAGACAGCAGCAGATGGCATCGAAGAAAACAAAAAAATCCTCCCGACGGAAAACCGGCGACGAAAAAGAGCGTTCACCTGCCCGGTGGCGCAGATACGTCGCGCCTGTCGCAACCAGCCTGCTGTTAATGCTGATCGCCTATGTGTTCTATCTTGATGTCAATGTACGCAGTCAGTTTGAGGGCAAGCGCTGGGCGGTTCCGGCCAGCGTTTATGCGCGGCCACTGGAGCTTTATCCGGGAATGGCGCTGACCCGCAAGCAGCTGCTTGATGAGCTGCAGGCGCTGGGCTATCAGCGCAGCACCAGTGCTGACGGGGTGGGAAGTTTCAAGATGCAAGGCCGGCGTGTAACACTGGTAACGCGGCCCTTTCAGTTTTGGGACGGGGAGGAGTCGTCACAGCGTATCGAATTGAGTTTTGACGGCACCACTCTGACCAGGGTTCGGGATGCTGCCAGCGGGCAACCAGTTACCCTGATTCGGCTGGAGCCACGG
>JALSHD010000048.1 GCA_026982395.1 Chromatiales bacterium
GACCGGCTGCCTGCCAGATCTGTTTGCTCTTCACCTTGTCCATACTCAGCGCCGAACCCAACACCCCGCTGCCGGTATAGGGAATACCCAGTGACTCGAGCACCCCCTGGATAACACCATCCTCCCCGCCACGGCCATGCAGCATGACGAACGCGCGCTGAAACTCTCCTTCACACAACTGCTGCGCAACATCCGCGCCGACGTCGATTCCGTGAGCATCGACCCCCTTGCGCTGCAGCGCCTGCAGCACTGCCGCACCGCTGTTCAGCGACACCTCGCGTTCACTGGACCAGCCGCCCATCAGCACCGCAACTCTGCCGAAATCCACCCCGCTCATGGCTGCCGCTCTCCCACGATATGCACCTCCCGCTGCAGCTGCACACCATGTTTCTCCGCGATCACAGCAGCCACCCGTTCGATCAACGCCTCGATATCCGCTGCGGTTGCACTGCCGGTATTGACAATGAAGTTGGCATGCTTCTCGGAAACACAGGCGCCACCGATGCAGGTTCCCTTCAGACCCGCCGTTTCAATCAGCCGGGCCGCATAATCACCAGGTGGATTGCGGAACACCGAGCCGGCGGTCGGCTGGCTGGTAGGCTGGGTTCTGCTACGCTGTTCCAGCAGCTTGCGAATATGTTGCTGTCCCTGCTCTGTATCTCCCGCCTGCAGCTGCAGCACGGCTGCGGTAAACCACTCATCTCCGGGTCCCTGCACAGTGCGATAGCCGATCTCATAGTCAGCCGGCCCGCGCTGGCGAAGCATACCGCGCCGATCCAGCGTCTCGACCCGGCTCACCAGGGGCCAGGTCTCACCACCGAAGGCACCGGCGTTCATCTTCAAAGCGCCGCCCATGGTGCCGGGAATACCGGCCAGAAATTCGGCGCCCGTCAACCTCTCCCGGGCGCAAAAGCGGGCCACCTTGGCGCACGGTACTCCGGCCTCGACCCACACCCGGTCGCCGTTCAACCGTTCCAGGCCGGTAAGCCGATTGGTAATGTTGATTACAGTGCCGCGAATGCCACCATCCCGTACCAGCAGGTTGCTTCCCAATCCCAGCCAGAGTATGGGCTCATCGGCAGGCAGCCGCTGCAGCAGGTTGGTCAGATCGTCGTGGTCCGCCGGCTCATAGTAGTGCTCTGCCGGCCCCCCGACCCGCCAGGTGGTGTGCCGTGACATCGGCTCCTGCTTGCGCATGACGCCACGCAGTGGCAGTTCTGAAAAGGAAACCATCATTGCGGTTTCTCCCCGAGCTGTTCCGGCAGCAGGGCCGTTGCTGCACCAATGCTGCCGGCACCCAGGGTAAGCAGAATGTCACCGTCCAGCAGGATCTCTTTCAGCACCGCCGCCAGATCATCGATCTGCTCAACGAATACCGGCTCCACATGGCTGCGGCTGCGGATGGCTCGACACAGGCTGCGCCCGTCCGCACCGGAGATGGGCTTCTCCCCGGCCGGATAGACCTCAAGCACCAGCAGAGCATCAACAGTGGAGAGCACCTGGGCAAAATCATCCAGCAGATCACGGGTACGGGTATAGCGATGGGGCTGGAAGGCAATCACCAGACGGCGCTGCGGCCAGCCACCGCGGATGGCGTCGATGGTCGCCTCGATCTCCCGGGGGTGGTGACCGTAATCATCCACCAGCATGATGCTGCCGTCAGGTATGGCAACATCCTCCCGGATGACAAACCGCCGCCCGATCCCCTGGAAAGCGGCCAGCGCCCTGCCGATTGCCACATCACCTACGCCCAACTCGCTGGCGACCGCAATGGCGGCCAGCGCATTCAGTACATTGTGCCGACCGGGCATGTTGAGCGTGATCTCAAGCGGCCGCCGCCGGCCGGGCAGTATGACCTGGAAATGGCTGTGGGCACCCTCCTGCTTCAGGTCATAGGCGTGAACATCCGCCGCCTCGTCAAACCCGTAGGTCAACACCGGCTTGGTGACCTCCGGCAGCATCCTGTTTACCACCGGATCATCGATGCACAATACCGCCAGACCATAGAACGGCAGGTGGTGCAGAAACTCGATAAAGGTCTGGCGCAGCCGCTCGAAATCACCGCCGTAGGTCTCCATGTGATCCGCATCGATATTGGTCACCACCGCTATCATCGGTTGCAGATGCAGAAACGAGGCGTCACTTTCATCCGCCTCCGCCACCAGATAGCGGCTGGCACCCAGGCGGGCATTGACGCCGGAGCTGTTGAGCTGACCACCGATGACGTATGTGGGGTCCAGCCCACCCTCCGCCAGCAGGCTGGCGATCAGGCTGGTGGTGGTAGTCTTGCCGTGGGTACCGGCCACCGCAATTCCGAACCGGAACCGCATCAACTCCGCCAGCATCTCCGCCCGGCGCACAACCGGAATACGCAGCTCCCGCGCCGCCGCCACCTCGGGGTTGTCCGCCGCCACCGCAGTGGAGGTCACCACCACATCGGCTCCACGCACATTGCTGGCCGCATGGCCCAAATCGATCCGTATCCCCTGCGCCGCAAGGCGCTTTACCGTTGCATTTTGGCGCAGGTCGGAGCCGGAAACCTTGTAACCCAGGTTCTGCAGCACTTCGGCAATCCCGCTCATGCCGACGCCACCAATTCCGACGAAATGGATCCGGCGGATGCGCCCCATACCGCTCTCGGCCTCTCGTACTGTGTCCATCATCTCAACCACGGGCCACCTCCAGACACTGCTCCACTACCTGTTGCGTCGCTTCAGGTTTGGCCAGACGGCGCGCAGCCACCGCCATACCGGTGAGCCGTTGTCTGCCCTGCCCGGCGTCCTCCACAAACTCCCGCAGCAGCTCACCAAGCGACTCCGGGGTCAGGCGGGACTGGGGAACCAGCAACGCGGCACCGCTATCCTCCAGATACATTGCGTTATGGGTCTGATGGTCATCCACTGCGTAGGGATAGGGCACCAGCACCGAACCAACGCCAACCGCCGCCAGCTCCGATACGGTCAATGCACCCGCACGGCAGATCACCAGATCAGCCCAGCCATAGGCCTCCGCCATGTCGTTGACAAAAGGTTCGACCTTCGCCTTCACACCTGCTACCTGATAGGCACTGCGGGTTACCCCATCCTTGCCTTTCCCCGACTGATGCCAGATCTCGGGGCGGCGCTCTTCCGGCAGCAGGGCGACCGCCTGCGGCACGGTTTCATTGAGCACCTGGGCGCCGAGGCTTCCACCGATCACCAGAATCCGCAACCGATTCGGGCGCTGTTCAAAACGTTGCTCCGGAGCAGTCAGACTGGCGATCTCCCGCCGAATCGGGTTGCCGGTATGCACCGCCTGAAAACGGGTCAGACAGGCATCGGGGAATGCCTCCAGGATGCGTGTGGCGAAACGGGCCAGCAGCTGGTTGGTCACGCCGGGAATGGCGTTCTGCTCGTGAATCACCAAAGGTCTGCGCAGCAGCCAGCTTGCTATTCCACCCGGACCGGTAACGAAACCACCCATCCCCAGCACCACACCAGGACGGCGCCGCCTCAGGATGCGGGTCGCCTGTACCATTGCAACAGCCATTTTAAAAGGCGCCAGCAACCAGCCCTGCAGCCGTTTCCCGCGCACCCCGCTAATGGAGATAAAATCGATCTCGAAACCGGCGGCGGGCACCACCTCGGCCTCCAAACCACGCCGGGTTCCCATCCAGCTGACCTCAATCCCCCGCTCACGCATGGCATCCGCCACAGCCAGGGCCGGGAAGATATGCCCGCCGGTTCCACCTGCCATGATCAGCACCCGGCTTACCATGGCTCACCCCCCCGGGGTTTACCGCTTTCATCAAAGCGGTTCTCATGTTCCACGCGCAGCAGCAGAGCCACTGCGATGCAGGTTGCGACAATGCTGCTGCCGCCATAGCTCATCAGTGGCAGGGTCAACCCTTTGGTGGGCAGAATCCCCATGTTCACTCCGATATTGATGAACACCTGCAGACAGATCCCGAGCCCCAGGCCGTAGGCGAGATAGGCGGCAAAGGGACGCCCGGCCAGCCAGGCGGTTCTGCCAACCAGCAGTGCCCGCCAGATCAGCAGGGTAAACAGTGCGATGACCACGATCACCGCCGCCAGACCCAGCTCCTCTGCCATTACGGCAAACAGGAAGTCGGTATGGGCCTCCGGCAGATAGAACAGCTTCTGCACGCTTCCCCCCAGACCAACACCAAACCACTCTCCCCGCCCGAATGCGATCAGTGCCTGAGTGAGCTGAAAACCGCTGTCGTAAGGATCCGCCCAGGGGTTGAGGAAGGTTGTCATCCGCGCCATGCGGTAAGGGGCTGAGACAGCCAGCAGGGCCGCCATGCCACACACTGCCAGCACCAGCACACCAAACAACCACCAGCGCACGCCGGCAAGAAACAGCACCCCCAATATGGTTACA
>JALSHD010000049.1 GCA_026982395.1 Chromatiales bacterium
AAGGCAGGATCGTTGTAGTTTCTTTCATGGCGTATCGCTCCTTGTGAGGTTCTGGCAGGCTTTGACTCCCGCCACGATACGTCGCCTTCAAATTTTAGCCATCACCCAAATTCATGCATAACTCAAGAATGCGGGGCCCGCACGAAGCAACTGTAGCATTTCACGCTCCTGCACAGCTAGTCCTGTTTGAACTGTCAGTACGCCATCAACCATAAGCTGAACTGAATCTTGAAAATCTGGATTTGACCACAGCTCAGGATGGTTAAGTTGAAAATATCTGATCATTTCTGGTCCAAAACTTTCACGGCTAACTGATACTTCCTCACCGCCGCCCACAGAAAATGAAATTATTTCTGACCCAACAGAAAAATCCATTCCGGCATTAAAACCAAGTACTTCCAATGAATCGCCAATACTCAACGTCGTATCGACGTCAAAGGCTACCCCATTAGCACCAAACTTAACACTTGTGGTGCCTCCTCCGACATATGGTATATCCAGTGTTTTAGAAACAACCAACGTGGTGCCGAGAGGTAGGGCGCTAATATCAAGACCAAGCTTATCGGCCAGTGCAAGAATAGCAATCCGTTCCGCGTTCGGTACACCGTTGGTGCTTACTTCATTAAGTGTGTCATACGGTCCCATCAATAGGCTCCTTCAACTTCTCTGAGAATTCTAAATCCACCGGGTTTCACTCGGAAAGTTTCGTCAGTTTGACCTCGCCATGCGACACGGAGAATGTCGATTGGGCTGAAATAATCGCCACCACGAACGGTTCTCTGGCAACTGCTCTGTCGGCTTTCATTCAGCCACTGACTTGTTGACGACCATCCTGCATAGGTTTCCGTGTAACAGGAACTGGTTATTTCCGTAACATTTCCGGACATATGCCTAAGACCCCAAGAATTGGCCGCATCCAACATATCCACCGGAACGGGATGTCTAAGGGTTACAAAATCAGGGCGCTCTTCTATCAGCACCATTTCCGACATTTCACCATCAAAGTTAGCCTCTTCAGCTGAAATGTCATCACCTTGGGCAAACCTGGTTGTCGTGCCTGCGCGGGCTGCATATTCCCACTCCGCCTCGGTTGGAAGCCGATAAACGTCAGCGCCCACTTTTTGATTTAACCAGTCGGCAAAACTTAACGCATCAAAATATGACACAAATAGAACGGGGTGATTACCAGTCACATCATACCTTAAGCCGTCACTATTCATATAAATGAAATCGCGCGGAATATATCCGTTGCAACCACCATCATTTACGCAGGCCATCCATTCATCATAGGTCACCTCGTTGCGCCCCATTGCTATGCGAATATCAACAGTTACATGATGTTGCGGGCCTTCATCGGTTTTTACATGCGGATGTTCGGGTGTCGCCCTGTGATGAGCACCGTCGCGCCAAACCAAATTGCGGCGAAACTCGTCCGCTGGTGCTCCCATCATAAATTCACCCATCGGAAGTTCAATCATTTCGGGACAAGCAGCGCAATCACGAAAGACATCTAGCGGTTTCGCGTCAACACTAAATGAAGTTAGCCAGAAAAATAGAAGCGCAAGTCTTCTCACATCACCCCCCCATCGACTTCAAAAACTCCGCCTTGATTTTCTCCGCCGGTCCAAACGGTGAAATACAATCAACCACCACCAGATGCGGGCCGGAGCGCCAACCTTTTAGGTCTAGCTCAATCCGCCCAGCCTCAAGCTCCAGCTTGATCTCGTCTGAAACCTTCACCCAGGTTAGAAAAGCAATCGGCTGCTTGCCCTTGGCAAAAAGCCGGAACTGTTTCAGGAAAATCGCCGGAAGAATACGTTTGTCAATTGTCGAAATCGGCAGATCTTTATGCTCAGGAGACAATGTCATCAGCCAACTGGCTTGCCCCAAATAATTAGCAAATGTCGCCGGATCAGCCGCCGTAGAACCATCGACGCCAACAGGGGCATTCATTTTTGAGGGATTAGTCATTCAACAGCTCGTATTCAAATTATTTCGCCGGCTTTATGGAGGGCCAGTTACGTATTTAGCATATCTGCTTAAGCGGTTAATGCAAGCTCTTCTGGTTGCAAACCGGTCTGCTCACTCCCACATCCTCCCATTCCCCATCTGCCAGAATATCGGCCAGTTTGGTCTCGCTGCGCTTCAGGATGTAATCCTCAGGCTTTGGTGGTTGGCCAAAGAAATTCAGCGGCGCTGCGGGGCTGTCGCCGCGCTGCACAAGGCCGGTGTCAGGGTCAAAACCCAGCCCCTCAGCCCTGAGGCAATCCAGCACCGAAACCGGCACGCCTTCGTGGTCAAACAGCAATGTGCCCACCCGTATTTCTCCAGCATGCAGATGGCCGTTTTTTGCGTCTTTGCTAGTCAACGCATAGGCGAGTTTCACAAAGGCATCCTCGGTTGAGCCAACACGGGCATTTGTCGCCACCCGGATCTTCTGTTATGTCTTCGCCCAGCTTCGAGAGGTCACCGCTGCAGTCCGAGCAATCCTCACCGGCAGGCAGAACCTGCTCAATACGATCTAGATGATCGGGCAACCGACCACACGGCGTGAATATAGATCGATCACAACAGCCAGATACAAGAAGCCTTCATTAGTTTTGATGTAGGTAATGTCCGTCACCCAGAACCGATCAGGTGCATCGACATCAAAGCGGCGGTTTAACGTGTTATCCACCACAACAGATGGTTTGCCGCCATACTTGCCTGGGCGGCGTTTGTAGCCGATCTGGGCTCTGATACCCGCCAGTCGGGCCAAACGCGCCACACGGTTCGGACAGCAGGTCTCGCCTTGATCGCAGAGATCATCATGTAGTTTACGATAGCCGTAAACCTTACCGCTTTCGTCCCAAGCCTCTTTGATTAATTTTGTCTGACGCTGGTCCTCGACGGCCCTTTTGCTAAGAGGGCTCTTCAGCCAAGCATAGAAACCACTGGGATGTCAAACATTTATCCGCTTATCAAGGCTGAGTGCATGCGGACGGCTATGCCGGTTTCAACGGTGTGTTTAGCAAAGACAAAGCCTCGGAAGTTGCCTGCATGGCCCACATCCGGCGTAAGTTTGTTGATGTATTTACCGCGCAAGGGTCCGCTATTGCTTCGGGTGCCATCAAGCGAATTGCGCAACTTTATGGTGTGGAAAAACAGGCTCGGGGCCAATCTCCCGAGGCTCGTATGGCTTTACGTCAAGATAATTCAAAACCCGTATTCGATGATTTGGAAGACTGGCTCCACGCCCAATTGCCCAAAATATCGGGCAAATCTCCGCTGGCACAAGCCATACGCTATGCGCTGAATCGCATGCCCAAAACACGGCCCTACCTCGACAACGGCTTTCTGGAACTGGACAATAATACCGCCGAACGCGCCATGAAGCCCGTCGCCATCGGACGCAAAAACTGGATGTTCGCCGGATCACAGCGCAGTGGTAATTCTATGGCTATCGCCTTCACTCTGATTGAAACCGCCAAGCTGAACAAGATCGATCCACAAGCATGGCTCACATGGGTTCTGGAGCGCATCGCCGACCACAAAATCAACAGGCTAGACGAGCTGATGCCATGGAATTATAGTCCAGAGACGTAGGCAACGGACGCTTACGCATGACCTTCTCTCCTGAATTTTGAAACCATACCGCCCAAGGCGGGTTTCAAAATTCAGGAGAGAAGGTCATCAGAGGATTCGCTGAAGCGAACCGGCTGGAAGCCGGTGGTTTATCTCCAATAGGTGGAAAATAAACCACCACCAGATGCGGGCCCGAGTGCCAGCCTTTCAGGTCTAGCTCAATCCGCCCGGCCTCAAGCTCCGCCTTGATTTCGTCCGAAACCTTCGCCCAAGTCAGAAACGCAATCGGCTGTTTTCCCTTGGCAAAAAGCCGGAACTGCTTCAGGAAAATCGCCGGAAGAATACCTTTGTCAATTGTTGAGATTGGAAGGTCCTTATGCGCGGGAGACAACGTCATCAGCCAACTGGCTTGCCCCAGATAATTAGCAAATGTCGCCGGATCAGCCGCCGTAGAACCATCGACACCAACAGGGGGCATTCATTTTTGAGGGATTAGTCATTCAACAGCTCGTATTCAAATTATTTCGCCGGCTTTATGGTGGCCAGTTAAGTAGTTAGTATATCTACTTAAGCGATTAATGTAAATCCTGACCTGCGCCCCTATCGTCGCATTCAGTTCTGGTCTTGTCCCGCTTACGTTCCGGTCTCTCAGCTCATTTATGCAGCCTTTCGTTCGAATGCCAAGCGCTGCCTGGCAGTGGTTTGTGAAACAAACCATGAGAAGGGGCTTTTGCCCCCCAGCGATG
>JALSHD010000050.1 GCA_026982395.1 Chromatiales bacterium
AGAGTAAAATGTTTTTTCATTTATGGTTCTCCTTTCAATGATGTGAATATCGTAACTACTCAGCCCGTATTTGAAATGCGTTGTCTCTGCATTGGAAAATGGTCATTTACCCTTGGTTGATCCCGTACATCCGTGTGCTAAACGGCAGTTGAATCTCCTGTTCGGCATAAACTCACATTTTCCGCTTTGGATGGGCGCGTTCAGTTACACAGCTTGTTGACTACCAGCCGAGCAGTTATCAAATAGCAATAATCACTCTTTCTTTACTTCATGGGGCAGGTTTTTATTCCAAGCAAAGAATAGGCAGGACACCATCCCATCAAGCCGGTGGCCAGAGGGATAATCCCAATCCAGGCCCATGCTCCCAAGGTGCCGGTTGCAGCCAGAATGAGCAGCAGTGCCCCTATAATAATACGGATGATTTTATCGATTCCGCCAATATTAACTTTCATGTTGCAATCTCCGGTTACATATTTGAAAATTTTATCATAGAGCGTTGGCGGAAAATGTCAGTAACAAAATCACATAACGTTCGGTCTCTTTCAAACCGGGTTGATTACATGAAAACTCAGTTTCTTCACTCTTTAAATTATTGTAGAAGACAAGGAACCCCGAGTAGCTGTCCTGTTTCGCTGCCAGCTTCGTTCTGTCTGTATATGCGTGATCTCCGGTTGCCGGGCCGTGCTTGCACCAAAATGTTTGGACAGTGATATACTCAGATCAGGCTTTATATTGTTTTTCGAGACTTCTGATTATGACTACCCGCAGTTATAGTGCCGTTGATCATTTGCTGATGAATTTTGATATAGGATTACGGACATTACTCGGTCGTCCTCCCGTTACTGAGCGTCCCGATCCTGCTGACGCCTGCCAAGAGGGCGAGCTTGATGAGCAGGAGCGCAAGTTGTCAGGCCGACTGATGCGCATCAATCATTCCGGAGAGGTGTCGGCGCAAGGGCTATATCAGGGGCAGGCGCTCACTGCCAAACTGCCGGAGGTTCGGGAAAGAATGGAGCGTGCTGCGCTGGAAGAGAATGACCATCTGGTTTGGTGCGAACGTCGTGTCCGAGAGCTGGGGAACCGTACCAGTCTGCTTAATCCCGTCTGGTATTTGGGCTCCCTCGCTATCGGTGCCGCAGCTGGTGCCGCTGGTGATAAATGGAGTTTGGGGTTTGTAGCGGAGACAGAGCATCAGGTAATCCGGCATCTGGATGAACACCTGCACAAAATATCTCCGCGTGATGAAAAAAGCCGTGCCATTCTGGAGCAGATGAAAGAGGATGAGGGTCATCATGCCACTGTGGCTCTGCACGCTGGAGGGGCAGAGTTGCCCTTCCCGGTAAAAAAACTGATGGGAGTTATGTCCAGGGCAATGACCCGGACAACCTACTGGGTATAGATTTGAAGCGGTAGATGCTGTCGGATACCTTAGAGCATCTCTGAAAATGCACTTTTCCAGGATGCAGCGTCAGGCTCGTTCCCGAATCATCTTATGCCCTGCGGGTTCCCGGCAGTTTTTTCCATGCAGCCGTGCGCCACGGAGCTTCCTTGCTCTCGCGAAAAAGCGCATTTTTATAGGTTTTGTCCTTTACTCATACCCGACAGAGTTCGTGAGTATGGAAATGTGCCAGCGGTTATGCGAATAGTGATTGCTGGTTGTAATGAACTGCCAGTAAATAGTAGAAAGTTACGCGGGATTTGTTTCTCTCTCCCGACATTTTCTGGCAAACACCTGCAATAGCCTCGTCCAGCTCATCGTCACTCTCAGTACGACCCAGTTTCTTTTTCAGAAAACTGTTTCTTACTCGCTCCAGCTCAGAAGGATCCGAGCAGGACACCAGAGAGGCATCCTTGCTTTGCAGTGCAATCCCCAAGTGCTTGACGATTCCACTGACCACCCCCTCATCAACGTCAGCAACATACTTTTTGATATTGGCAACATAGTCTGTATTAGCCATGTGGGATATTCTCCTTGATTGGTTTGTTATTACCCACGGATAAAAAAACCTGTGGGTATAGAGCGATAATCCATATTCCTCTTGGGGGAGAAAAACAAGCCCTATGGGGGAAATTGTATAGATTGCGGCTACCCGGGGCAAGCAGGAGCCATATCTGGCATGAAATGAGCTGACAAAAACCTGTCAGATTACCGGGAGCAAGGCTATTTCGTGTGTTGGGGTAGATTTCTGATGCGTAGAAAACTGGCAAACCGGGGTACACCGTTAACTGTTTTTCCCTGGTATTTGGAAGTAACGAGTGAACCAACGGGAGGGGGATTCCTGCGCTGCAGATCGGTAAATCCGGTACCGAGACGAAAGCGGATGTTGTCTGGAGTTTCAACCAGCAGTGCACCCAGCATCCCGGTATATTTTCCCTTGCCGGGTATATGAGCGATAACTACCGCTTCTGCATCCTGCCAGTTTTTTACCTTCAACAAATCATTGCTGCGACCCGCTGAATAGAAGGAATCCATTTTGCGCAACATTAACCCCTCGCCGCCAGCATTGACTGTTTCAGCCAGCTGCTCCATCAATGCGTCATGACCGGCTATCGGGGATTGCTTTATCAAGTGGATATAAGGAGAGGAAATATCTGCAAACAGGGTTTCGAGTTTCTCCATGCGTTCAGTGAAAGTTTTGTGTTGCAGTGGTATGTCAAAAACCATATAACGGACTTTGCGCCAGCTGTTGGTGGGTTTGGTGTCGCGAATGATGCTCATTAACTGCTCAAAGCTGTTGTGCGCTATCCATAACTCTCCATCCAGCGGTTGCTCCGGAAAACCGGCGGTAAACCATGCAGGTGCGTGATAGGTGTTGCCCTGTCTGGAGAGTAGTTGTCTGCCATTCCAGTAGGCGCGGGCACCATCAAGCTTTTCACTGACCAGGTACTCCTCCAGGTTGACACCCTCCTTGTACACATTGGACAGGGGGAGGGCAGGTGTATTGAGTTCCGCGCAAGCTGGCCGGGAGACGCAGAAAAACAGGATGAAGCAGGCCAGCAGGAGCGGCCAGGAGTGTTTCGGTATCGGAATAAGAGCCTCGTTCAATCGTTCCATGGACGGCAATCAGTCAAGCGGAAGCAGTTTATGGACACATCTGCAAATGCGCTTTTTCACGATAGCGGTGTTGGTCCCGTGCTCGAATCTTCATGTGTTCCCTATATACTGCGGTTCCCGGCAATTGCTCCATGCATTGCTCTCGACTCTGGCTTCCTGCTTCGTTCTACCTCGTCCATCCATGGACTCGTACCTCCTGCGCCCATGCTGTCATATGCGCGAGACTTCCTTGCTCTCATGAAAAAATCCCTGTTTTCAGGGATGCCCTTAAGTTAGTTGTCTAAGCAGAACCGTGACCTTCAGCCCTCCCAGTTCTGGTGAATGGTCAAAAGCAATTTTCCCCCCGTAGAGGTTAATTATGTCCCTGACGATTGCCAGCCCCAGGCCATGCCCCTCTTTTGTTTCGTCCAGCCGACTGCCCCTTTCAGTGATTTTTTCAATCTGTTTGTCGGAAAGTCCGGGCCCGTCATCTTCAACGGTCATCGTGATTTGATTGTCTTTTCTCGAAACACTACATTTTACAGTAGAACTGGCCCACTTGCAGGCGTTGTCCATCAGGTTCCCCAGCAGTTCCAGCATGTCTTCATGGTCTCCGAAGGGGGGAGTTGAACCGGACAACTCGTAGCGGATTTTCAGGTTACGTTTTCGGTGGATATTGTTCAGTACATTGATGAGATCGGGCAGATCGGTGGCGGGATCGAAACGCCGGCTGGGTAGTCCGGTTCCTGCCATGCGCGCCCGTTTCAGCTCTCTTTCCATCAGCCGGGAGATTCGCTTCACCTGATCGCCGGCCTGTTGCGTCTCTTTGATTCGGGCAGCGTGTTCTCCATCGAAGTATTGCTGCAGCAGGTTGAGCGGGCCCTTGAGAGAGTGAGCGAGGTTTCCCAGTGCATTTCGTGAGCGCTCCAGACGCTGGCCCAGCAGTTGCAACAGATGGTTGAACTCCTGTACCAGCGGCAGCACTTCTGCCGGTACATCTTCGGAGAGCCGTTCAATCTCTCCCTGTTCCAGGCGCTGGATATCTTTCCGTACCCGTTCGAGCCGCCGGAATGAGCGGCGCACCACGAGTCGCTGCATGATGAGCAGGACAGCGATCCCCAGCAGGCCGAGCAGAGCGAAGTTGCGGGTAAACCGATCTCGTTGTGCCTCGATGGGGGTCAGATCTTCGGTTACGGCAAGAGTAAACTTCACTCCCTGCAGATCGTA
>JALSHD010000051.1 GCA_026982395.1 Chromatiales bacterium
TGCCGTTCGGCTAACCGTTCCCCTTGCCGGGCCGGTAGGGGACTTTCACCCCCAAGTCTTCCCCTCGCCACCACAGCTCGGGGATTAGCGCCAGTCACGGCGCTGCGCGCCATGCCTGGCGCACAAAAAGAAAGCCCGGTATAAAAACCGGGCTTTCCTGTTGTTTAGCGCTCTTCCTTGAGCTCTACAAGTCGTTCCTTCCCAGGCGCTGGTGCGCCTGCATCGGAAAACTGCTTACTTCCCTGCTGGAGCAGCTTCTTCTGCAGGCTCAACCAGAGCTGCGAACTCATCCTTGTCCAGGTTGCCGTCGGCATTACGATCTGCCTCGGTGAACAGAGGTGCCAGAGTCGCGGAACCCGCAGCTTCATCCTTGCTGATAACACCGTCACCGTTGGCGTCCAGCTCCATGAAAGACAGTCCTCCCGCCAGTGCGGCGGCAGAAAAAAATGAGCCAATTGTGGCCAGTGTCAAAACACGTTTCTGCATATTAAAACTCCATATAAATAATTATCAAGATACACTGCTGTGCACCTGATGGATGGCAAAAGTGATGCCAGCTAAAGGTTACCTGGTTTTGATTCAATTGGTTAGGGGTGTTTTGATGTTTTATAGATGAAGGAGAACAGAACGAATGTGTCGGGAGATGGAGACATCAGAGTCTTGTGCATCATTAAGATATTAATAATTAAATGATTTTAATTGTCGCTGAATTGTGACAATTATGCAAAATGTGTTGTCCGTCACACAAAAGCCTGTTACTCGTCAGGGCCAGGGGCCAACCTTGTGGCCCAGCGAGCTCAATGCAAGAGCCTGTTGGCCGTATGTGGTGCTGTTTGGAGTGGCTGTAGCAATATATGCATTTGAGCCAGCATCACACTCTACCTTGATTTGGTAGTGGCCTTTGTTCGAAGCTGTTTCTGTGCCGCAGGGAGCGCAGCCTGCGTAGGTGCCGTTGTCCAGCAGGCATTTTGCCATTTGTGTCTCGATATTTGTCAGTGTGATGACCGCGTCACTTACCTGTTGTCTGGCCATCTGTCTTTCGAACATCGGCCAGCCTACCCCAGCCAGGATAGCGATAACTGCTACAGCGATCATTACCTCAATCAGGGTGAAGCCCTTTATGGTTACGGAAGGATTGGATTTGCCAGCCATTATTATTACCTTGTTTGATTAACGGACCTGCCGCCAGGATTTTCGCCCCGTTGATTCACCGGGATGCAGCGCGTAGGGTTCGGTGTCCGGATCTCCGGTAAGATAAACAAAGTCCTTGTTGTTGGTGGTGGCGAACCCGGGTGTGTTGGCTATCTGGTCGATTTTAAGTCCGCTTCCTGCTTTACCGTCAACACGATCAGTATTGTCAAATTTTCCGTCTTTGTTCAGATCAAACGGCGTGGTTTGCAGGCGGCTGCCGTGGAAGGCGTCAAGCACCATCAGCCAGCTTTCACCACCTGACGAGCAGGTGCTTCCGGCAGGTCGCATGGTGGTGAAAATAATCCGTTTGCCACGCAGTACCGGGTTGCTGATCTGGCGTTCTCCCGCTTTCGGTAGTTCGAGAAACCAGCCAAGGTGTGTTGGCAGCATGCGATCATTGCTGCTAATCCGTACTTGCTGGTTGTTGTATCCTGTTTCGCTGAGGATCCGCTGTTCCAGTAGCTGACTGCGCGATGTTACCGGTTTGTCTGTGTCCAGAATGGCGTAGAAAGTCTGTTGTGAAGTAGTGGATACGTCGGCGGTTTCGATAAATTTCCCGGTTCCAAAATAGACCATGATGCCGGTGCCGTATGGGGTGCGGCCTACTTCGGGCCGGATGGTTACAGGTTGAGCATTGCCGGCTGTATCTGTGGCGCTGAACAGCGGGGAACCGCTGAATGCTATTTTCCAGTCGGTTTTGCTGGTGCTGGACAGGTCAAATTTCCACAGGTTTCCCTGGAGATCACCAGCATAAACATAGTCCACCTTGTTATCTCCATTGATATCGACGGGTGTGGCACTGCCAAGACCGTTCGGGGTCGAACCGCTGGTTCCCGCACCGGTATCCAGCTTGATAAAATCCCCCGTTGTCCAGCCGTCTATGCCTTTTTCTATGAAGGCGATATAGAGTACGGCGTTCCCGGTGCTGCTGCTGTTTCCATCCCCCTCCGTATTGTTGTAACCGTTGCCAAAAATTACCGCCCACTCCCCGGTTTGCATTCGGGTGATGGTGGGGCGGCTGTAGGTGTAACCCAGATCGGGATCATTGGCGTCGGTGAATTCCCACAGGACGTTTCCGGCGGAGCCGGATTCGTTGACGAAACTGTTTGGATCAGTGATATCAAGCAAATAGATTCCCTGGCCACCTCTGGCCAATCCCCCGACCAGCAGGGTGCGCCAGTTGCCATCGTAGTAGGCGTCTCCCATCGCAGGCGTAGCATCTACATAAAATTTATGGGTGTATCCGGGATCGGCGAGTTCGGCAAGACGGTCATAGACTCTTCCCGGGACATAAGCAAATTTTTCCACACCTGTTGTGGCGTCAAATGCGTGCAGCATTCCGTCATTGGCGCCAACGTAGATCATTGCGGGACGGTTTTTGCGGGTATTGTGGAATCCTGCATAGTCATCAAACCCGTAACGAAATGCGGGTGGCCCCACAAACAGCGGTGAGGCGTTTATGATATCGCCAAGTTTGCTGTTGCGGTTACGCAAAGTGCCACCGTTTTTCTGCTCCAGACTGTCGTTGCCGCGCAGATAGTTAACTATGTCCTCGCTAATCAGTGTGCTTTTCTGGGTGCTGGTCAGACTGCTCCAGCGGAAAGGTTGTCCGTCATTGCCATCGTAGGTAAGAATGATCCGGCTGTTGTAACCGGGGAGTTTTTCTGCTGCATCCCACTCGGAACCTTCCGGGCCGCTGCCGGAGGTGTCAAGGGAGCCAAAGTTTGTTTTGGCTGGATCGGTATGAATGGGGTAAGAGAGTAGTTGCCCGGTCCACTGGCCGTTGTTGAAACGGGCCTGATAGACTCGGCTGTTGGCGCTGATATAGCCGGTGCTGAGAGCAACAGTCGCGGCGGACGGATTGCTGCGGCCGATGATCTGCTCCATGGTTTTGTTCAAGCCGTTGAGCAGGCTTTCGGGGGTCGCGGCGGAGAAAAAACCGCCTTTGCTGTTGAAGGTTGCATGCCACAGATCATCTATTTTTTCCCCTGCGGCAGTATCGGTAGTGGGATCTCCCCAGTTTCCGTTTGCCAGCAGGGGGGGATTTGGCCAGCCGTCACCGTCCGTGTCCGATAGTTTGCCGTATACTCCAAAGGCGGCCCCGAAAGTGACCATGTGTTGATGGGTGGCAGGGTCCATGCTGTCTGCGGGCACATTGTTCTCCAGGGGGCTGAGATCCTTGTTGTAGTAGTGCATCGCCACATCGGCTAGGGTATTGGATATGCCGTCGCCATCAGTATCTCCCACTGATGGAGCGCTTCTGTTCCAGTAACCATCGGTGAACAGCAGGGCAAAGTTTTTCTGGCAGCTGCCACCCAGCTCTTCGGGAAGAATGGGGTTGGCTTTTCCTCCAATGTTGCCGGAGTAGTATTCGCCAACACGCGCCAGGCCCATGCGCAGGGGAGTGCTGCCCTGTCCCATCTGGAATCCCAGCAGCTCCTTCAGCAGCCCGGTGTTGTGACTGGCATAGTTGGTGTCTCCCGGTGCGGGAACTTCGACGAAAAGCGGGTTCCTGATATTCGTCTCGTTGATGGTGCTGGCGCCGTAACGCACGTTCGGTTTTCTGGTTATGATTTCGGCAATGGCTGCCTTGGCTGTCAGCGAGCGGCGCCGGTGGTACTGGTACCAGTTTGCGATGTTCTGTTTGATGGCTGTAACTTTTGTCGGATCGACGATATATGTTGTTTCGACAATACCGGGATTGAGTCCGGTTTTGTCCGGGGCATAGCTGATTTTCTCTACCTTTATACGGTTTATTTCAACCGTGTGGCGCAGATGGCTGTCCCACAGATCAACCTCGCCGTTGGGGCCGTTTGTGACATTCACGGCACCGTCATCTGTTCCTGCCGGATCTGTGTCCTCCCCGCGCCGTGGTACATCTCCTTCGTAACCCTTGTCGTCTATCCACACCTCGTAGATGAAACCGGTCAGATCGCGAACGTCGCTGTAGCCATAGTTTCCCTCGAAGGGGTTGCTGCGGGCATTTGTGAAAGATGCGTTGGTACAGGCCGATCCCAGGCTGTCGCAAGGGCCGTTCCAGGGTTTGTAGGTCTGTTTTGGGCTGTAGTAGAGAACGTTGAGATCAGAGGAGAGAATACGCCAGTCGTTTGCATAGGGTGGATTGGTGTCGGGGTCGAATCCACCTCCGCAGGACAGCATTATACGCGGTATCCAGTCTGAGCTCGGGTCTCGAGAGTCGGGGCCGTCACATGCCCGTTGCCAGGCGTTGTCGAGGGTGTCCCTGGTGGGAAAAACATATCCAAAATTTGTGTAGAATTCGGATTTTCCGGTATAACCATACCAGCTGCCATCCGTTTTTCTCTCCCAGGTTCCCGCCTTGCAATCCCAGTCGCCTTTGGCCCATGCCGGGGAGTTGGAATTGTAACAGTAGGCGAACCAGTGTGGCCGGGTCAGAATCTCCTCCAGCATGGAGCCGGAGTCATCAATCTGCAAAAAAACATTGGGAGGAACATGGGTTTGCAGGAACAGCGGGGAATCCGGCAGATCGAGCCGCCCGGCCTGCGTTGTTGTTACTGCGGTAACGAGTGTGATCAGGAAAACCGGCATCGTTAGAACTGCTGTTTTGGATACGGGTCTGTCAATGTCTGTTTTCATATCTGTCTTCCCGGTTCGAATCAGTTGAATCGTTTCATGAAGTGGCTTTGCAGAACCACTTGCGCGCCTGCTCTTTTTCTTATTCCCAACGCAGTTACGGTGTAATAGTTGACCCCGCTTCCAATGGTGTTTGCCTGCGTGTTGTTTTGGACGAAAGATCTCTCTTCGATAATGTACATGGCTGTTGAGCCACTATCGTTGAAGACAGTCGTGGCTCCCATGTCATTCCACCATGTGTCATCTTGAAGTTCCCACCAGCTTTGTACCAATCCCGTATGGATCAGGGAGTCCTCTTGCAGCGCGTTTCGGCTCCAGATACTGCAGGTGGCTGCATCAGAACAGGAGCAGGGGTGGCTGCTGCATGTGGACGGTTCTGCAATGAGATTCTCCAGCACTTGTTCGCCGGCGCGTAATGCCATTTCTGCTGCCTGGAATGCATGGGTGCGTTCGCTGAAGTTATGAGCGAGTGTACCCTCGAGGCTGGCGGTATTGATCGCTGTCACGCCAAGAATGGTAACCACCAGTACTATCATCAGTACGGCAGCCAGCACGACTCCTTGCTGATAACGCAGGTTTGTCCGGAATTGTTTTGTTTTCATCTTGCTACTCATCGGGGTTGCGCAGCTGGATTATGGTTGTAAAAACCTGCCGGTGGTGACGATCGGCTGGTGTAACGACATCTGCGGACAGCATGGACAATGTTCTTGCGGAGGGTGTGCGTCTGGATGATTCGCGGATTGTTCTTAACATCAGGGAGATCTGAATGCTGATCACATAGGAAAAATCTGTAACCTGGTGGGCCGCCAGATACCGGTCGGGAACTCCGTCACTATTAGTGTCTTCTCCGTAGGCGATCTGCATGTTTTCCACGCCCTCTACCATCTCCTGAGCGTTTCCGTTACCTACTTTCCGGTAGAGTGAGGGAATAGCAGGTGTCGCATCATTGTTTTTGATAAAAAAAGCTACTGTGCGTGCTCCAAAGAGAGAGCTGTCGGCTACAGTGAAAGGGATAGCACTGTCATTTTCACCTACCCAGTTGTCTCCTGATGCATCACGAACTGTCAGAACACCGCTGCCATCCAGAGCCAGATTGTCGATCTGGAAACTGTGTGCCCGCTCGCAGTCGGAGATGATTACCAGATCATCAACGCAAAGGCCGCTGAATCCATCGGAAGCCCCACCGTTGCAGCCGTTTGTCTCCTGTGAAATGTTGGTAACCTGTACCTCGTTGTTATTCTGTTTGTCCTGGGCAAGAGTGAGCCCGGAGCCATAGGCATACCTGATGATGATGATGTCTGATCCGGGAACAAGCTGTGGGCTGTTCAGTGTGGAAGGCAGGGTTGATTCGGTCCCGTTTCCTCCTTCCCAGCCAGCTGTAGTGGAGCCGATTGTGAACGGGTTGCCCGGTGAGGTTCCGTTGGCTTCATATCCTTCCACCGCAAGGGAAAAGTTATCAAAATAGGTTGCGCCTGTGTCGAGATAGGCTGCGTCAATGTTGCTGGCGTGTCTGCAGCCGAGATAACCCGCATTACGGATCTCCTTGTTAAGCAGTTGTATTGCGTACCGGCTGTTCTCCTGCATCCGGGCCAGTTCATCCTGAAATGCCGAGGCACGCTTGGTCTTCATGAAGACCTGACTGATACCAGCAAGCACTATTACTCCAAGTACAAGTGCAACCATCATCTCAACGATGGTAAATCCATGGCTGCGATGTTTGCTTTTGAATACGGTTTTCATTTCATTCCCTGAAAACTATCGCAGTTGGCGCCAGGAGTTCCGGACCGATGTTCGCTGCCCCTGGCTTTCAGTAATGGTTTCAATTGTGCCCTGTGTGCCGGCAGTGTATTTGATTTCCTTGTCATCGGCGGCTCCTACTCCGGGCCTGTTGATGATGCCTACGTTGGATTTTTTTCCGCTAACCGGTATTTTTTCGCCATCAACCGAGACATAATCCGACTCGCTGAATGTGCCATCCCCATCCAGATCAAACGGGGATGTGTTTAGCCGCCTTCCATGATAGGCATCGAGTTCCATCAGCCAGCTTTCTCCTCCCGATGAGCAGGAGTCTCCGGCCGGAGACATGGTAACGAAAATAATTCTGCCCCCGCGTAACAACGGTTCACTGACATTTCTTTCACCCGAGCCAGGCAGATCGATATACCAGCCCGAGTCCTGGTCGGCCATGAGGTTGCTGCTGGTAGTGCGTACCGTTTCTCCATTAAAAATATATTCTCCGGTAACCGTTTGCTGTTTTAATGATGTACGGGCGGTTACCGGTACATTTTTATCCAGAATGCCATAGAACGATTGGATTGGAATGTTGTTGCTTACGTCACCATATTCCAAGAACTTTCCGGTGCCAAAATAGACCATAATTCCGTTACCGAAAGGAGTGCGCCCGACTTCCGGACGTACGGTAACCGGCTGTAAATTTCCAGAGCCGTCAGTAGCGGTAAACAGGGGTTGAGGTGTGGACAGACCAAAGGCGATTTTCCAGTCCGAAGTGTTGGAGCTGGAAACATCAAACTTCCACAGATTTCCCATCAAATCCCCTGCGTAGATATAGTCGACTACATGATCGCCATCGATATCTACCGGAGTGGCAGTGGCAAGGCCGTTTGGTGTAGCGGTTGAACCGGCCTCCGTATCCAGTTTGATAAAATCCGAAGAGTCCCAGGCGCCATCCAGCCCCTGCTCAATAAAAGTGATAAAGAGCACAGCGTGGCCAGTTGTGCTGGTGTTGTCGTCACTTTCCGTATTGTTATATCCGTTACCAAAAATGACGGCCCACTTACCGTTTTTCATCTGGGCGATTGCAGGACGGCTATAGGTATAACCTAGGTCAGCGTCGTCAGCATCGGTGAATTCCCACAGCACCCTGTCTGCGGCAGCTGTTTCGTTGGAAAAGCTGTCTGGGTCAGTAATGTCAAGAAGATAAATCCCCTGGCCACCCTTGTTCAACCCTCCTGCAAGTACGGTATGCCAGGCACTGTTGAAATAGACATCTCCGAAGGTCGGAGAGCCGTCGACAAAATAGTTGTGGGTATAACTCTCATCCGACAGTTCGGAAAGGTTATTGAAGACACTGCCGGGAATATATGCAAACTTCTCAACGCCTGTTGCTGCATCAAAAGCGTGTAACATTCCATCATTGGCACCAACGTAGAGCATGGGCCGCCGACTGCTGTTGTCCTGTTTGAATCCGGTATAGTTGTTTTTTGTGTAACGGAACTTGGGTGGGCCGACATAGGCGGGAGATGAGTTTACAATATCTCCCAGTTTGCTGGAGCGGTTACGAAAAACACCTCCATTTTTTGCCTCCTTACTGTCATTACCTCGCAGGTATTCGAGAATATCCTCATTGTCCTCCAGAAAGTCCTTTTGCTCGCTGGTCAGGCTGTTCCACCGGAAGGGTATTCCGTTGGTTCCATTGTATGTGATGATTTTTCGATTTGAATGGTGTGGCAGTTTTTCACTGGCATCCCACTCTGCTCCCTGCGGCCCCGAGCCTGATGTATCCAGTGCGCCAAAGTCAGCTCCCTGTTCATTTGTCAGCAAGGGAAAAGAGAGAAGCTGACCACTCCAGTCACCGCTCTGAAAGCGCGCCTGATAGACACGGCTGTTACTGCTGATATAGCCGGTACTGAGTGCCACGGAGGCGGTACTGGCAATACGGTTGCTGATATTGGTTAATGTGGAAGTCAGCCCGGTAACCAGTTCGTGAGGTGTATAGGCAGAAATAAATGCCCCTTTACCGTTGAATGCGGCATGCCACAGGTCGTCTATTTTCTCCGGGCAGCTAGAGCAGACGGTTGGATCGCCCCAGTTATCTCCTTCACTCAGGACAGGATTGGGCCAGCCGTCATCATCAGAGTCGGACAGGTTTCCCGTGACCCCGAAGGCAACACCGTAGGTAACCATGTGCTGGTGGGTGGCATTGTCAAAACTATCTGGTTGCACCTTGTCGGGCAGCGGGCTGAGATCCTTGTCGTAGTAGTGTTTTGCCACATCGGCAAGGGTGTTGCCAATACCATCACCGTCACTGTCGCCAATGGATGGATCATCGCCATTCCAGTATCCATCGGTCATCAGGATGGCAAAATTTTTCTGACAACTTCCGCCAAGGGACTCCGGAAGAATCGGGTTGGTTCTACCATCGGTATTGTCGAAATACCGGCCAACCCGTTGCAGTCCTGCCCGAAGAGGCGTGCCTGCCGGGGACCAGTCGAAGCTGAACAGTCTTCCGAGGAGGTCGTCGTTGTGGCTGGTAAAATTCGTTTCTGTTGACGGCGGAACCTCCACAAAAAAACCGTTAAAGTCATTGATGACACTGGCGCCATAACGAAAATCCGGGCGTGTGTTTATCACCGTTGCAACAGCGGCTTTGGTCGCAAAAGCCCGGCGGCGGTGGTACTGATACCAGTTGGCAATGTTTTGTTTGATGTTATTGACCGTATCCGAGTCTGATATATAAGAGGTTTCGATAACAGCGGGGTGCAGTCCGCTGCTATCTGGAAAATATCTGATTTTTTCTACCTTGATATTCGAAGACTGAACCGTGTAACGTGTGTGTGTGTCCCACAGGTCAATTTCACCATTAGGGGTATTGTTAACGTTCAGATTATCTCCACGCCCCGGCCTTGGCCCGGAAAACCCCTTGTCATCTGTCCATACCTCATAAATAAATCCGGTCAGATTCCGGGTATTGTTGTAACCCGCAGTGCCCTCCCTTGGATTGCTGCGTGCGGTGTTGAAATCTGCATCGGCGCAGGCTGATCCATCACTCATGCAGGGGCCGCGCCACGGGCGATAGGTTTGCTGAGGGTTGTAATAGATAACATTGAAATCAGAAGAGAGAATTCGCCAGTCATTTTGATAGGGTATGCTGTCACCGGGTTGAGGTGTGTTGGGACAGGAGAGCATGGCTTCTCTTGCGGGATTGTCTGGCACACAGTTAGTGCTATAGGCGTTGTCCGCGTTTTGATAAATGTACTCAAAAGCCGGAAAGAACCACCAGTGTCCGGAAAAGCTGCTCCAGAGCCCGTGACTCTGTTTTCCTGAAGTGCAGAAACCGCTTCCCGGAACATGTGGGGCATTTGAATCATATTCACAGAAATGCCAGTGCGAGCGCGTTGTGATCTCCCAGTCCATCGACCCGGAATCGTCGATTTCAAAAAAAACATTGGGAGGGATCTGTGATTGCAGGACAAGCGGTTTGTCAGACAGGTTCAGCAGTCCGGCGTTAGCCTGGGAGAAGACTGTAAAAAATAGCGTAATCAGTAGTTTTTTCATGATTGGCAACTGTTTTCAAGGATGCATGATTTTTTGCTTTCGTCTGTAACCGGGATCAATCCTTTTGATTCCACAGCTCGAGGATTACCCCTTTTTTCCCGGGAGCCGGAGGAGTTAGCCTGTAAAACACAGATGCCCCTCTTTTCAGCCGGGATATTTCCGGGTTTTTTTCTCTGAAACCGTATATTTTTATTTCGGGAGAGAGACGGAACGGTTTTCCGTCAATGCTGATAGTCTTTTGTTCAACATCAAGAGAAGTGATGAACCCTTCTCCTTTAATATCACCAGGCATGGCAGAACAGGAGAAGCCTGCTAAAAATAGGAAGATAGCAAGTGTAGGGTAACTGTATTTTTTTTCAATATTATGGTGTTTCATGGGATCCAGCCTGCCTGTATGATGGCGTTCAATGAACCTGTTTTTAGTTGTAGCGTTTGACAAATGCTCCCTGGAGAATAGCCTGTCCAGAAGATGTTTGGGTTTTCCCCCGGGAGGTGATATTGTAAAAATCACGGCCGGTTGGAATATTGTGACCAACGCTTAGACTGTCTGGCACAAAAGCTCTCTCTTCAATAACATATTGAGCATCACCTACCTGCGTTCCGTTACTGTCCCAGAAGCTGTCACTGCTCGTATCCCACCATCCCGAAGAAAGAGCAGTGGAATCCAGAATACAGGGTGGTGAGTTACAATTGTTTGTTGTTTTTGGTCTTTCTGTTGTATTTCGTATATAGGAGCCAGCTGTTCGCAATGCAGTTTCAGCTGACTGAAAAGCCAACTGGCGATCGATGGTGTTTCGCGCCATCTTTCCTTGCAGGCTGGCGGTTTCCATCGCTGTAATGCCGATTAGCGAGATTACCAGCAGCATCATCAGGGTTGCAGCCAGTATTGCTCCTTTCTGCCGACTCCGCTGTTTTCCGTAGCAAATCATTGCTGTTACGTTACGCATGAGGTTAGCTTCCCTGATCCCGCAGTTGAACTGTGGTGTCGAACACTCGTCTCAGTATGGTGTCGTTGGCAGGGGTAATTCTGGCTGACAGCAGTTCCATGACAGGTGCCGTTTCCGGTTTTGTGCGGTTGGGAAGGCTCCGGGCCGAGCGCAACAGCAGGGCGATGCGAACACTGATGACTTGGCTGAAATCCAGGGCGTTACTTGCCGGCAGATACTGATTGACCGTGCCGTCCCCGTCACTGTCTATTCCATAGAGAATCTGCATGTTTTCTACTCCCTCTACCAGCTCTTCAGCCGCAGGGGAGCGATCGCTGATGAGGCGATATAATGAGGGGATGTTGTTGCTGTTTTTTCTGATAAAGAAAGAGACGGTATAACCAGTAAACAGGCGGCTGTATTTTTTATTAAAGTGGTTTTTGATATCCAGATCGGCAGGGCCGCCCCAGTTGGCATTGTGATATATCTGCAGATCCCCGTCACCGTTTTCGTATAATGTGTCAATTTTGAAACTTCGAGCATTTATGCAGTCTGATATGATTGCCATATCGTTAGGGCACAATCCGAAATAGCTGTCCTGCGTTTCACTGCAGCCCTTGCTCGTTTTTTCTTTCGGGCCGGTGATGACAAAACCGTTTTCGTTCTGTTCGAAAAATTCCAGACCGGCTTTTTTTGCCCGGCGGATTACGATAACGTCTGAACCGGCAATAATTCCTTTGCTACTGAGTTCATTTGGTAGCACGGGATTCCAGCTGCTGCTTCCGCCACCAAGAGTGTATTCGTCTCCGGGAGCGGTGCCTGCTGCTTCATAACCGCTCACCGCCAGAGTAAAGTTGTCAGCAAAATCTCCAGTGCTGATGACTTCAAGGTTTGTCGGGCTGCCGCAACCGAGATAGCCGGCATGCCGGAGTTCGCTGGCTAAAAGATGAGCCGCGTAACGGCTGTTCTCCTGGATCAGGCTTGATTCATCCTGCGTGATGGATGTTCTTTTGGTTGATATGAATACTTGCCCGATGCCTGCAAATACAATGACTCCCACGGCCAGCGCCACCAGCATTTCCACCAGTGTAAAACCATATTGCTGTGCAGAATTGGCGTGACCAGGTATTTTCATGGGCGCACCGTGAATGTCAGGCATTTGAGATCCGTTGTATGGTCACCACTGCAACTGGTTCCGGTGGCACCGGTTCGCTCCTGATCCCACATCACGGTAATAACGAACTGATCACCATTTGCTGTAACGGTTCCAGTTCCCGAGGGGAGGAGATTCTGTATTGCGGTAAACCATTGGTAAGCGTCCATCTGGGCGATTTGGCTAGAGGTGCAACTGCTGCTGTAGCAGTCCTGGGCTCCCGGCTTTGAGGATATGGCGTTGTAGTCGCCATTATTGACGCCTGCGGGATTGGCGCGTATTCGTTCTGCCATGTCTTCCGCCAGCTGAGTGGCAATGGTGTTCTGGTTAGCCAGGTGGTTATCCCGTAGTGCAGCAGCCTGCAGCCCGGCCAGGCCCAGCAGGCTGATAGTGAAGATCACCAGCGCCACCATTACCTCGACCAGGGTGAATCCGTGCTGTTTGGTTATGTTGTTTGCTGTCTGCATGGCTATGTAAAAGTTATGTGTCAGGATTGCTGTTAATATCTTGTAAGGGCTATTTGATCTATTGGTACCGGTATGTAATACCGGGAAAGTGCGATTCTCAGGTTGTGTTGCAAAAACTTTTCATGTTTGTAACTTGCTGTTGTAAAAGCATTTATAGTGAGTCCGCACTACCTTTTGCTGAATTTTCACTCGATTTCCCGGGGCACCATGATTAACATCGGCTGTCTGGTGGTGTGACTTTAGAGGTGTGAATGGACTGTCTGATAGTGGGTGGCGGCCTGATCGGTATGCTTTGTGCCCGGGGGTTGGCACGCGAAGGCGCGAAGGTCTATTTGATCGACAGGGGAGCAGTCGGGCATGAAGCCTCGTGGGCTGGTGGAGGCATTCTTTCGCCACTCTATCCGTGGCGCTATGACCCTGCTGTGACCGCTCTGGCGTGCTGGAGCCAGCAGCATTATCCGGAACTTGCCCGGCAGCTGCGGGATGAAACCGGAGTGGACCCGGAATGGGAGCGCAGCGGTTTACTCATTCTTGATGACGATGAATCGGTAGATGCTTTGCGGTGGGCCGCCAAGAGCGGTGTTGTCATGGAGCGATTGAGCGGGAGTGCCGTACAGGCCTGCGAAGCAGGTATCGGTTTGCAGCGGTCGAGTGCATTGTGGCTGCCAGAGGTGGCCCAGCTGCGGAATCCCCGCCTGTTGCGGGCACTGAAACAGAGCTTGTTGCAATATAGGGTAAACATACTGGAGCATGTCCGTGTAACCCGGCTGATTGCGGAAAAAAACAGGGTAACCGGGGTTGAGACGACGGCCGGGCGGACGATGACAGACAAGATTATTCTGGCGGCCGGAGCCTGGAGTGGTGGACTGGTGTCCGAATTGCAACAACGGATAGAGCCAGTACAGGGACAGATGATTGCATTCGAGACACCGCCGGGCTTTTTGTCGCGTATTGTATTGAATGAGGGGTATTATGTAATACCACGGCGTGACGGGCTGGTACTCGCGGGCAGCACAATGGAGTATCGTGGTTTTGACAAACAAATTTCTGTCAAGGCATATAAACGTCTGCAGACTGAGGCGTGGCGCATGATTCCGGGCCTTGCCGACCATCCTGTCAAACATCATTGGGCCGGATTACGTCCAGGCTCTCCAACCGGAGTGCCATATATTGGCGAACACCCGCGGATTCGCGGTTTGTTTGTCAACACGGGCCATTTTCGAAATGGAGTGGTGACAGGTCTGGCTTCCGCCCGGTTGTTGATCGACATGATTGTTGGCAGAGAATCGATTGTAATTTCTGAGCCTTATGCTATATTAGAATAGTTATTTTTGCTTAAATAGAGTTTGTATTAATGCGCGTATATACTTGATATGTCAGGATCCGTTCCTTCCTGGACAGGTATTTACGGGGGGTATGAAAAATGAATCAAGAACTAACAACAAACGAAGTTATTCAGCGCTTGCAAGAGCATGGAGTCAATCCGACCCGGCAACGTATTGATATTGCCAAGGTTTTGTTTGCCCGTCCGCAGCATCTGTCTGCGGATGATGTGATGCGTTCTGCACAGCGGGATGGGGCGAATATATCCAAGGCGACTGTCTATAACACGCTGTCTCTTTTTTCCAGCAAGGGGTTGGTACGCGAGATTATAGTGGATCCCAATCGCGTTTTCTATGACACCAATCCAACCACGCATCACCATTTTTATAATGTTGATACCGGCGAACTGCAGGATTTTGATGCCAGTCTGCTGCAGCTCACCAATATGCCACATCTGCCACCGGGGACGGTTGCTGACGGCGTGGATGTGATTATCCGGATTCGCAACGCTTCATATCAGTAACAACCAGCAGATTGCTATGTCTGGCAGCGACCACAGTAAAAAGTGGTTCGCTGTGCCTGGCGGGTTTGCCGGATGGCTGTGTTGCACTGTGGACAGGGCACACCGCTGCGCCCGTATACACTGAGTTGTTGCTGAAAATAGCCGGGTTGCCCATTGCTGTCTCGGAAATCCCGCAGCGTGGTGCCACCGCAGGCTATCGCCTGCTCTAGTGTCTGTTTAATCGCCGAGGCAAGACGGCAATACCGGGACAGCGAGATTCGCCCAGCCGGGCGACCGGGATGGATTCCGGCCAGAAACAGGGATTCACAGGCATAAATATTCCCCACACCTACCACAATCGTGCCATCCATTATGAACTGTTTGACAGCGACTCTCCGCCCCCCGGCGCGCTGGTACAGGTAGTTGCCACAGAACCTGCAACCCAGCGGCTCAGGTCCCAGTTTTCTCAGCAGCTTATGGGACTCCAGTTCTGTTTCAGTCCACAATACGGCGCCAAAACGGCGTGGATCCTGGAAGCGCAGGCAGCTGTTATCGTCGAATACAAAATCCACATGATCGTGGCGTTCTGCTGGCTGGTTGCGGGTCAGTATCCGCAGGCTTCCTGACATACCGAGATGTAGAATGGCCGTACCGGCCGGGGTTCTCAACAACAGGTATTTGCCGCGGCGCTCGACTGATTCGATTATCTGTCCATCCATTTTTTGTTCCAGCACCGGAGGAACTGGCCAGCGCAACTGGCGTTGTCGTACGATGACAGCGGCAATCCGCCGGCCGACAAGATATGGGGCAATACCTCGACGGGTAGTTTCTACTTCAGGAAGTTCAGGCATTTGTTCCGGGTGCGGATAGTTCAGTCAGCTTGGCAACATTTTCTGTCAACTGCAGGAGGATATCAATGCAACATTGATTGGCAGAAAGCCGGTAAGGTGCCGTTATCTGCTAATGGCCATTGTACTGCTTCTGTAGCAAGACTTCCTGTTTCCCCATTCAGTCTGATATGACTGTGGTTCATATCGTCATGACTGAGCGGAGTCATTATCATTAGTGATGGAGAGAACGGGGTATTATCCCTAGTTCACCATAAAACCGGACAGATTCCGTGCTACAAATCCGGACAGTTTATTTGCTCCTATAAAGTGGCTTGCCAGACAGAATAAACTTCTATATCATAGTCGGACTCGGATGCGGGGTGGAGCAGTCCGGTAGCTCGTCGGGCTCATAACCCGAAGGTCGTAGGTTCAAATCCTGCCCCCGCTACCACGTATTCGAAATAAAAAAGCCCCGGTTCCGGGGCTTTTTTATTATAAGCTATTGATGCTATAATATTTGGCTGGCGTCTATTCTATAGAGTGAAGGGGCGTCGTGACAGTGGGCCGTATGGCCCATTTTTTGTTTGCGGGTGAAGGAATGAATGGTGCGGCAGGCTGCTGAACATTTATATGAGTTGCTGACTCCAGCGGTAACTGCGTTGGGTTACGAGCTGGTGGGTGTGGAGCACATCATGCAGGGGAAGCATTCGGTACTGCGGGTTTATATCGATGCTGATGATGGCATAACCGTTGATGATTGTGCACGAGCTAGCCACCAGATCAGCGGGGTGCTGGATATAGAGGATCCCATACGAGGGGAGTACTCTCTGGAAGTCTCGTCACCCGGACTTGACCGCCCGCTGTTTACCCTGGCCCATTTTGAACGGTTTACAGGGCGGCTGGCCCGCCTGGTGTTGAATACCCCCTGGCAGGGACGGCGTAAAATGACTGGCAGGTTAGGTGGTGTTCGTGACCAGAAGATTGTTGTGGATGTAGAAGGCGAAGAGGCGTTGCTCACCCTGCAGGAGATTGACAAGGCCCGGTTGGTCCCCGAGTTGAAATGAACGCTGACGTAAAAGGACTTTGACGGAAGGTTTTGGCTTGCAACGGGTCTGTTTCCCGTAAATACTGTTTTTGTAGAGGCATGGTATGAATAAAGAGATTCTGCTTGTTGTTGATGTTGTATCCAACGAAAAAGGGGTGGATAAGGGGATTATTTTTGAGGCGATCGAAGCCGCCCTGGCGACAGCGACCAGAAAACGTCATGCGGGAGATATCGATGTTCGCGTAGAGATTGATCGTGAAACAGGTGATTACAAGACCTTCCGGCGCTGGGAGGTAGTGGAAGATGACGCTGTGGAGTTTCCGCAGCGGCAGTTTACCATCAGTGCTGCCCGCGAGGATGATCCCGATATTCAGCTCGGCGACTACATCGAGGAAGAGATAGAGTCTGTTACCTTTGGCCGTATTGCCGCCCAGACGGCGAAGCAGGTTATCGTGCAGAAGGTCAGAGAGGCGGAACGTGCGCGGGTGGTTGAAGAGTATAAAGAGCGTATCGGTGAAATGCTCTACGGGACGGTCAAGCGGGTTGAGCGCGGCAATGTCATGCTGGATCTGGGTAACAACGTAGAGGCCTTTATCCCCCGTGAAGAGATGATTCCGCGTGAGCCGGTGCGTACCGGCGACCGTCTGCGTGGTTACCTCAAGGAGGTACGCTTCGAGCCACGGGGACCACAGCTGTTTGTAAGCCGTACCGCTCCGGAATTTATTATTGAACTGTTCAAGCTTGAAGTGCCCGAAGTGGGTGATGGCCTGATTGAAATCCGCGGGGCAGCGCGAGATCCCGGCCTGCGGGCCAAGATTGCCGTGCGTTCCACGGATCCGCGCCTCGACCCGGTCGGGGCCTGTGTGGGCATGCGCGGTTCCCGGGTCCAGGCGGTATCCAATGAGCTGGCCGGTGAGCGGGTGGACATTGTGCTCTGGAATGAGAATCCGGCACTGTTTGTCATCAACGCCATGGCCCCGGCGGAAGTCTCGTCGGTCATGATTGATGAAGATGCACACAGCATGGATGTTGCAGTACAGGAAGATATGCTGGCACAGGCCATCGGCCGCAACGGGCAGAATGTTCGTCTGGCCAGCGAGCTGACCGGCTGGGAGCTCAATGTCATGACTGAGGCCCAGGCGGAGGAGAAGAACGAGCAAGAGACCTCTTCGCTGATCAGTCTGTTTCAGCAGCATCTTGGTGTTGATGAAGAGGTGGGTGAGATACTGGCCCGGGAAGGTTTTTCCAGCATTGAAGAGGTGGCCTATGTACCGGCCAGCGAGATGTTGGAGATTGAAGAGTTTGATGAAGAGATTGTTAACGAATTGCGCGAACGTGCCAAGGATGCCCTGTTGACGCTGGCCATATCCAATGAAGAGACAATTCTGGATGCAGCGGAACCGAGCGAGGGTCTGCTGGCGATGGAAGGGATGGATAAAGAGCTGGCAGAGCAGCTTGCCAGCCGTGGTGTTACCACCATGGACGAACTGGCCGAGCAGGCGGTTGATGATCTGCTGGGCATCGAGGGTATGGATCAGGAGCGGGCTGCACAATTGATCATGAAGGCGCGTGAACCCTGGTTTGCTGAACAAGCGCAGGAATAGAGGGAGAGACCAATGGCTGAAGTAAGTGTCAATGAATTTGCCAAAACGGTGGGTATCCCGGTAGAGCGACTCCTGGAGCAGTTGCGGGAGGCTGGCGTTGCTACCATGCAGGCCGATAGTCTTATCGGTGATGAGGACAAGCACAAATTGCTGAGTCACCTGCGCAGCAAACATGGGGTCTCTGAACAGGGAGCTGCCCCAAAGCGGGTCACCCTGAAGCGCAAGAGCGTCAGTGAGGTGAAACTGGGTTCCGGTCGCGGTGCCTCTGCCAAAACAGTGACCGTTGAGGTGCGCAAGAAACGGACCTACGTGAAGCGCAGCGTAGTGATGGAGGAGGAGTCCCGCCGTCTGGAGCAGGAGAAGGCTGAGCGGGAAGCGGCTGAAGAAGCACTCCGTCGCGAAGAAGAGGCGCGTAAACAGGAAGAGGCACGCCGCCTTGAGGAAGAGGCCGCCGCCAAAAGGGCTGAGGAAGAGAAGAAGAGAGCAGCGACCGAAGCGGTTGCTGCACCACCTTCTCCTCCGGTTGTTGAGGAGGCGCCTGTCCGCAAGAAAGAGGAGAAAAAGGCGCAGCGCCGGGAAGAGGTCGAGGAGAAAAAAGCGAAGGCCAAACCTGCACCACGTCAGCCTGAGAAGAAGGAAAAACATGGCAAGCTGGGCCTGTCCGGTGATACCCGCAGGGCAGCCCGAACGCCACGCAGAAAGAAAGCGGGCCGGGCTGCGGTCAAGGCTGCGGCACCACAACACGGTTTCGAGAAACCGGTGGGTCCGGTGGTGCGTGAGGTTGCGGTACCCGAGGCTATCACCGTTGCCGAGTTGGCGCAGCGTATGTCAGTGAAGGCCGGAGAGGTCATCAAGGTGCTGATGAAGATGGGTAGCATGGTGACTATCAACCAGATGCTGGATCAGGATACAGCAGCCATTCTGGTGGAAGAGATGGGGCACAAGGCCGTTCTCCAGAAAGAGAGCAGCATCGAGGACGAAATCGCCCTGGGTGCGGAGAGCGCAGGTGGCGAGGAGTTTACCCGCCCGCCGGTGGTGACCATCATGGGGCATGTGGACCACGGTAAAACCTCGCTGCTGGACTATATTCGCAAATCAAGAGTTACTGCCGGTGAAGCGGGCGGGATTACCCAGCACATTGGCGCATATCACGTTGACTTCGAGGGAGGCACCATAACCTTTCTGGATACACCGGGACATGCGGCATTTACCGCCATGCGTGCCCGTGGTGCAAAGGTCACCGATATCATCATATTGGTGGTGGCCGCCGACGATGGTGTGATGCCGCAGACCAAGGAGGCAATCGAACACGCCAGGGCTGCGGATGTGCCATTGATCATTGCGGTCAACAAGATCGACAAGCCCGAGGCCGATCCGGACCGGGTAAAAACAGAGCTGTCACAACTGGAGGTTATTCCGGAAGACTGGGGTGGTGACACCATGTTTGTCAACGTATCAGCCAAGACAGGACAGGGTGTGGACGAGCTGTTGGAAGGGATTCTGCTGCAATCCGAGGTGCTTGAACTGAAGGCCAGCAAGGACGGTCCGGCCCATGGTGTGATCATCGAATCCCGCCTCGACCGGGGCCGTGGCGTGGTAGCCTCCCTGCTGGTACAGCAGGGAACCCTGCACAAGGGAGACATACTGCTGGCTGGCCAGGAGTACGGCCGCGTGCGTGCCATGCTGGATGAAAACGGCAAGTCCATTGTCGAGGCCGGCCCCTCGATTCCGGTTGAGATTCTGGGGCTGTCCGGGACGCCCAATGCCGGTGATGAAGCGCTGGTGGTGGCCAACGAGCGCAAGGCGCGTGAAGTGGCGCTGTTC
Source organism: Chromatiales bacterium (assembly GCA_026982395.1). Taxonomy (GTDB): domain Bacteria; phylum Pseudomonadota; class Gammaproteobacteria; order Thiohalospirales; family Thiohalospiraceae; genus DRMK01. The sequence continues at coordinate 19,773 of JALSHD010000051.1, forward strand.
AGGCAGGGTAAATTCCGGGAGATCAAGCTGGCACGGCAACAGGCCGCCAAGCTGGAGAACATGTTCGCCCAGATGGAAGAGGGCGAAGTCAGCACTCTCAATGTGGTATTGAAAGCCGATGTTCAGGGTTCGGTTGAGGCTATCGCTGACGCCTTGAACAAGCTCTCCACCGATGAGGTTCGCGTCAACACCATCTCCAGCGGGGTTGGTGGAATTACCGAGTCGGATGTCAATCTGGCGCTGGCATCCGGGGCGGTAATTATCGGTTTCAATGTGCGTGCCGAGGCGGGCACCCGCAGCATCGCGCAGGAAGAGGGCGTGGATATTCGTTACTACAGCGTAATCTACGATCTCATCGACGAGATCAAGCAGGCCATGAGCGGTATGCTTGCCCCCGAATTCAAGGAGGAGATCATCGGTCTGGCCGAGGTGCGCGACGTATTCCGTGCCCCCAAAATTGGCGCAATTGCCGGCTGTATGGTTACCGAGGGTGTGGTCAAGCGCAGCAACCCGATCCGCGTGTTGCGAGACAACATCGTTATCTATGAAGGAGAGCTTGAATCCCTGCGCCGCTTCAAGGATGACGTCAATGAGGTCAAGCAGGGCATGGAGTGTGGCATCGGCGTGAAAAACTACGACGATGTCAAAATCGGTGACCAGATCGAGGTTTATGAGCGGGTTCAGGTTACCCGGAAAATAGACTGACCGTGCCTAAGGAGTTCAATCGTACCCGCCGTATCGCGGAGCAGCTGCAGCGCGAGTTGGCGCAGCTTATCCGCGATGAAGTCAAGGATCCCCGACTGGGTCTGGTGACCGTGGTGGGTGCCGAGGTGAGCCGGGATCTCTCACATGCCCGGATCTATGTAACCCTTCTCTCGGGTGACGCCGAGGCACGCAAGACCAGTGTGGATATCCTCAACCGTTCCGCCGGAATGCTGCGGGGGTTTATCGGTCGCCGCATGCGTCTGCGCATGGTTCCCCAGTTACATTTTCAATATGACAACTCTATCGAGCAGGGTGCCGAACTGAGCGCACTGATCGACGCGGCAGTGGCATCTGATCGGAAAGAGGACAAATGAGCAGACGTCGGAACAAGGGCCGGACGGTCAATGGCATTCTGTTGCTTGATAAACCGCTGGGCATCACCTCCAACAAGGCGTTGCAGATAGTCAAGCGACTGTTCAATGCGCGCAAGGCCGGACATACCGGCAATCTCGATCCTATGGCCAGTGGCGTACTGCCTATCTGTCTGGGTGAGGCTACCAAAATGTCCGCCTTTTTGCTTGATGCAGACAAACGTTACCAGGGAACCATCAAGCTTGGTGAGCGCACCACCAGTGCCGATGCCGAAGGCGAGGTGATCGAGCGGCTTCCCGTTCCCCGGCTGCAGGATCAGCAGATCAAAGCGGTGCTGGAGCAATTCACAGGGGAGATTGAGCAGATCCCGCCCATGTATTCAGCACTCAAGCATCAGGGGCAGCCCCTGTACAAACTGGCCCGCGAAGGTATTGAAGTGGAGCGCAAACCGCGTACCGTTACCATTTTCAAGCTGGAGTTGCTGCAGTTTACCTCCGATGAACTGAGCATTGATGTCCACTGTTCCAAAGGAACTTATGTACGCACGCTGGCCGAAGATATCGGTACAGCCCTGGGCAGTTGCGCACATCTGAACAGTCTTGTCCGAACCAGGGCCGGGCCGTTTGAACTGGATCAAGCCATTACCCTGGAGCAACTGGAAGCGCTGGCGAAACAGGGGGTTAGTGCGCTGGATCAACGGCTGCTGCCGATGGAAAACGCGCTGCTCGACTGGCCCGCAGTCGAATTGGCTCAGGAGGCGGCCCATTACTTCTGCAAGGGGCAGCCGGTATTTGTTCCGCAGATATCCTCAACCGGATGGGTACGGATATATGAGGGCAAGGAGCGTTTTCTGGGAGTAGGGGCTGTCCTTGATGATGGCCGTGTTGCTCCCAAGCGGTTGTTGAGCGCCTGATATTTTCGCAATCTGTGAAGCGAAGTTATCCAGTTTCAACTTGTCCCGGTGAGGCAGTTAAAGTTACAATATATCGTTTAAACAGGCCGTCTGACAGGTGGATGGTCCAATTGGCAATGTTGGGAGTTAATAGTTCATGTCATTGAATGCCGAAGCCAAGTCCGGAATCGTCAAGGATTACCAGCGTGGCGACAACGATACCGGTTCGCCGGAGGTGCAGGTTGCCCTGCTTACAGCGCAGATTGAAGATCTATCTGCACATTTCAAAAAACATATTCATGATCACCATTCCCGGCGGGGACTGTTGCGCATGGTCAGCCAGCGCCGCAAGCTGCTCGACTACCTGAAAAGGAAGGACGTGGAGCGCTATCGCACATTGATCGGCCGTCTCGGCCTGCGTCGTTAATCCGGTTATTACGGCTTTCAGCCATCACCCCCACCAAGGAATTGCAAGTGACCCTCGTTAAAAAAGAGTTTCAGTATGGTAACCATCTGGTCAGTCTCGAAACCGGGCAGATTGCCCGGCAGGCCAGCGGTGCAGTAAAGGTAGCGATGGGCGACACGGTGGTGCTGGTTACCGCCGTTGCTCACCAGGAGGCCGTGGAGGGGCGTGATTTTTTCCCGCTGACGGTAAACTATCAGGAGCGCACCTATGCTGCCGGCAAGATTCCTGGTGGGTTTTTCAAACGGGAAGGGCGTCCCAGCGAGAAAGAGACGCTGACCTCCCGCTTGATCGATCGTCCTATCCGGCCACTGTTTCCAAAGGGTTTCACCAATGAAGTGCAGGTCATCTGTACGGTACTGTCACTGGATCCTGAAATCGATCCGGATATCCCTTCCCTGATCGGTGCCTCTGCTGCACTGGCCATCTCCGGCGCCCCGTTCAATGGTCCGCTGGGTGCGGCCCGGGTGGGTTACAAAGATGGCGAGTACCTGCTGAACCCCACCCTGAGCCAGCTGAAAAGTTCGGCTCTGGATCTGGTGGTAGCGGGAACGGAAAGCGCTGTTTTGATGGTGGAGTCCGAGGCGAAAGAGCTTTCTGAAGAGGTAATGCTCGGCGCGGTGATGTTTGGCCATGAGCAGTTGCAGGTTGCCATCAGCGCAATTCGTGAGCTGCAGGCCGAAGCCGGAAAGCCCGCCTGGGAGTGGCAGCCGCCAGCGAAGGACGAAGCACTGCATGCGGCGGTCGCTGAAGCGTGCGAGGCGGGTATCAACGAGGCCTACCAGATCCAGCAGAAGCAGGAGCGTTATACCCGCCTTTCCGAGATTCGCAAGACGGTGGTCGAAAAGTTTGCCGGGGAAGAAGGTGAAGGAAGCTACACAGCCGAGCAGGTAAAAGATGCGCTCTCCGCGCTGGAAAAACGCATTGTTCGCGGGCGCATCCTGGCGGGTGAGCCGCGCATCGATGGTCGTGATACCCGGACCGTGCGTAACCTGGATATCCAGGTGGGCGTATTGCCGCGTACTCACGGTTCTGCCCTGTTTACCCGCGGTGAGACCCAGGCTCTGGTGGTTACCACACTGGGAACCGAGCGGGACGCCCAGTTGATCGATGCCATTGAGGGTGAGCGCAAAGAGGCCTTCATGCTGCACTACAACTTTCCTCCCTACAGCGTCGGCGAGACCGGCTTTGTGGGCAGCCCCAAGCGGCGCGAGATCGGACACGGCCGTCTGGCCAAGCGGGGCGTTGCCGCAGTGATGCCTGGCAGTGATGAGTTTCCCTACTCCATCCGCGTGGTGTCCGAGATCACCGAATCCAACGGCTCCAGCTCCATGGCTTCTGTCTGTGGTACCAGCCTGGCGTTGATGGATGCCGGTGTGCCGATCAAGGCCTCGGTTGCTGGTATCGCCATGGGTCTGATCAAAGAGGGGGAGCAGTTTGCGGTGTTGACAGACATTCTGGGTGACGAGGACCACCTGGGCGACATGGACTTCAAGGTGGCTGGTACTGCTCAGGGAGTGACTGCCCTGCAGATGGATATCAAAATCGACGGCATTACCCGCGAGATCATGCAGCAGGCGCTGGCCCAGGCTACCGAAGGCCGCAACCATATTCTTGCCGCGATGGATCAGGTAATCAAAACCCCGCGCACCGAGATGTCCGACTACGCGCCGCGCTACATCACCATCAAGATCAATCCTGAAAAGATCCGTGACGTAATCGGCAAGGGTGGCGCCACCATCCGTGCCATTACCGAAGAGACCGGAGCGGTTATTGATATCAGCGATGACGGCACGGTAAAGATTGCTTCAGTGGATAGCGCCGCTGGTCAGGAAGCGCTACGCCGCGTCGAACAGATCACCGCCGATGTCGAGGTGGGTCAGATCTATGAGGGCAAGGTTGCCAAGCTGATGGACTTTGGAGCGTTCGTTACCATCCTGCCGGGTAAGGATGGGTTGGTGCATATATCGCAGATTTCCGAGGAGCGCGTGCAGAATGTGAGTGACAAGCTTTCGGAAGGTGATGTAATCAAGGTCAAGGTGCTCGAGGTGGACAAACAGGGCCGGATCCGACTCAGTATGAAAGCCGTGGGGAGTGGGGACTGAGATCTCTTCTCCGCATTGAAACTACTTGTTGAGTCGTTTGTACTAATAAAAAAAGGGCCGCATGGCCCTTTTTTGTTTTCCGGTTTCCCGGTTTTTTCAGGCCGGTTACCGGGTAAAACAGACCAACAGGGAGTCAGAAATGGATAAAAAAACGCTGGAGAAAACTCTTTCAAAACTGAAAGGAGCGAAAGGAAGTTGCCCCTTCGGACCGGAAGCATTGGTGTTCAAGGTAATGGGAAAAATGTTTGCTCTGGTATCCCAAAAAGATGAGCCACCAAGAGTAACGCTGAAATGCGCTCCGGCGGATGGTGAACTGCTGGTTTCCCAGTATGAATCGGTAACGCCCGGCTATTACATGAACAAAAAACACTGGATAACAATCACCCTCGATGGGGAACTGCCGGATGAGATGCTGACGGAACTGGCCCGGCGTTCCTATGAACTGGTGGTCAGAAAATTGACCAAAGTAGACAGAAACAGCCTGGAACAGGAGACATAACACTATACCCGGCTCTGTTAGCAACACATAGACCGATCCGCTTACACTCGCGCTGATCAGGCTTGAACGACAGGTTCGCAGGGGGGATAGCAGGTGAGTTT
>JALSHD010000052.1 GCA_026982395.1 Chromatiales bacterium
ACAGAAAGTAGGGCAATTGACAGCGGTCTCCCCCGAACACAACGCCCCAGGAAAATTGATCGGGCAGCAAGCAATACTGAATAACAATATGGGCTGGTTTTTCTCCGCTCCCTGGGCACTGTCCAAAGCTTGCATTCAATATGTGCGTTTCTCTCTTCACGCCAGGAAAGGGGTAATTGCGCAGTATCAGGAATTGAATAACCGACCCGCCAGGCTGCTTTATCTCTCCATCCTTCCGGGCGGCATCGCTCTCTTTACCGGGGACAAGATCAACAGCTTGCTGGATTCACGAAGATCAGGCAATAAAGGTAACAAAGTCGAGTGTGGATCTACTGTAGAGTGATTCCGCTCTCAGTAGCAGGAATGCTGGCATAACCCTCCCTTTGTTGCTACTCTTGGGCGGTTACGAATAATCTGTACGAGTCTGTCGATCCAATGCGAAAAATTCTTGTTACCAGCGCCCTGCCCTATGCCAACGGCCCTATCCATCTGGGTCATCTTGTGGAGTACATTCAGACTGACATCTGGGTCCGTTTTCAGAAACTGCGCGGTCACCAGTGTATCTACGTCTGCGCCGATGATGCCCACGGAACTCCCATCATGCTCAAGGCGCAGCAGGAGGGGATCACTCCTGAGCAGCTGATCGCCCGTATCAGCGCAGAACACCAGGCCGATTTTGCTGATTTTCTGATCGGTTTCGATAACTACTACAGCACCCACTCGGATGAGAACCGTTACTATGCCCACCTCATCTACAACCGCCTGCGCGAGGCCGGCCACATCACCCAGCGTACCATTACCCAAGCCTATGATCCGGAAGCGGAGATGTTTCTGCCGGATCGTTTCATCAAAGGGGAGTGCCCGCGCTGTGGCGCTGCGGATCAGTATGGCGACTCATGCGAGGTGTGTGGCGCAACCTATACTCCCACCGAGCTGAAAAATGCCATATCTGTTATCTCCGGCGCAAAACCGGTAGAGAGGGAGACGGAGCACTACTTCTTCAAGCTGGGAGATTTCAGCAAGATGCTGAAAAAGTGGGTGCACAGCGGCCACCTGCAACCCGAGATCAGCAACAAGCTGGACGAGTGGTTTCAGACCGGGCTGCAGGATTGGGATATTTCACGGGACGCGCCCTACTGGGGTTTCGAAATCCCCGATGCCCCCGGCAAATATTTTTACGTCTGGCTGGATGCCCCCATCGGTTACATGGCCAGCTTCAGGAACTACTGCGATCGCAGCGGCATCGCCTTTGATGACTACTGGAGCAAACAGGCGGACACCAGCACCGAGCTGTACCACTTTATCGGCAAGGATATCGCCTATTTTCACACTCTGTTCTGGCCGGCGATGCTGGAGGGGGCCGGTTTTCGCAAACCCACCGCGGTCTGGTGTCACGGTTTTCTGACCATCAACGGACAGAAGATGTCCAAATCACGTAATACCTTTATCCGTGCACGCACCTATCTGGAGCAGCTCAATCCGGAGTACCTGCGCTACTACTTCGCTGCCAAACTGGGGGCGGGGGTAGATGATATCGACCTCAACCTGCAGGATTTCATGGCTCGGGTCAACAGCGATCTGGTGGGCAAACTGGTTAACATCGCCTCACGCTGTGCCGGTTTCATCGGCAAACGATTCAATGGAAAACTGACCGATACCCTGCCTGATAATGAACTTTATGCCAGCTTTGTCCGCTCCGGCGAAGAGATTGCATCGCTGTATGAAAAGCGGGAGTATGGCCACGCCATGCGCGAGATCATGGCGCTGGCCGATATCGCCAATCAGTACATCGATGAAAAAAAGCCATGGGTGGCCATCAAGGAGGCCGGGCGCGAGGCAGAGGTACAGGCAGTCTGCACCCAGGGGCTCAACCTGTTCCGCGTTCTCATTACCTGGATAAAACCGGTACTGCCCAGACTGGCTGCCGATGCCGAGCAGTTTCTCAACGGCGGAGAGCTGACCTGGAAGGCCGTGCAAAAACCCTTGCTGGGACAGAAAATCAATCCGTTTCGGCCCCTGTTGACCCGGGTGGAGCAAAGTTCCATTGACGCCATCCTGGAACACGCCAAACAGACAGCCGGAAAGACGCCCCAGGATGCTGTTGCCAGGGAACCTGTAGCAGAACAGATTCAGTTCAGTGACTTTGCCAAACTGGATCTGCGTATCGCCAGAATCATCAAGGCCGCACATGTGGAGGGGGCAGACAAGCTGTTGCAGCTTACGCTCGATCTGGGGGGGGAAACCCGCAACGTGTTTGCCGGCATCAAATCCGCCTATACACCTGAGCAGCTGGAGGGACGTCTCACGGTAATGGTTGCCAATCTTGCCCCGCGCAAAATGCGCTTCGGGCTGTCGGAAGGAATGGTGCTTGCTGCTGGACCGGGGGGCAAGGAGCTGTTTCTGCTCTCCCCTGACGAAGGTGCCCAGCCAGGGATGCGGGTTAAATAACTCGTAATCTGGTGATATCTCTCAATTACCAGGAGCCGCTGTTTAAAAAAATGAATTGGCCGGCCTTCTACCGCCGCCAAAGTGATACCTGACAAAAACAATCTGGTATCATTCACCCTATGACAGAGTACGCGCTAATCCTCATCAGCACTATCCTGGTCAACAATTTTGTCCTGGTGAAATTTCTTGGCCTGTGCCCGTTTCTGGGGGTATCCAAAAAACTGGAGACAGCCATCGGCATGGGTCTGGCGACAACCTTTGTACTGACGCTCTCTTCCATCTGCAGCTACTTGGTTAATGAGTACTTACTATCTCCGCTGGGAATAGAATACCTGCGCACTATCGCCTTTATCCTGGTAATCGCTGTGGTGGTTCAGTTTACCGAGATGGTGGTACACAAAACCAGTCCTCTCCTGTACCGGGTGCTGGGAATCTTTCTGCCGCTAATCACCACCAACTGTGCAGTGCTTGGTGTCGCCCTGCTCAATGTACAGGCTGACCACAACTTTGTGCAGTCAGCCCTGTATGGATTCGGAGCCGCCGCCGGTTTCTCGCTGGTACTGGTGATGTTTGCCGCCATGCGGGAGCGCATTGAGGTATCGGATGTCCCCACGGCTTTTCGCGGCCCCGCCATCGCCCTGATTACCGCAGGCCTTATGTCCTTGGCCTTTATCGGTTTTTCCGGGCTGGTAAAGGGTTAGAACCGGATTATGCTGAGTGCGGCACTGGCCCTTACTCTGCTGGCACTCGTTTTCGGGCTGCTGCTGGGTTACTCTTCGATACGCTTCAAGGTGGAAGGTGATCCGGTTGTCGATCAGATCGACGATCTCTTGCCACAAACCCAGTGCGGTCAGTGTGGCTATCCCGGTTGCCGCCCGTACGCTGAAGCCATCGCCTCCGGGGAAGCTGATATCAATCGATGCCCGCCCGGGGGAGAGCAGGTTATTCAGTCGCTGGCTGACCTGCTGGGCCGGGAACCCAAGCCGCTTGACCCCGAACGCGGTGAAGAGAAACCACCCATGGTGGCCTTCATTGATGAGTCTGACTGCATCGGCTGTACCCTGTGCATCAAGGCCTGCCCGGTGGATGCCATTCTCGGGGCGCCCAAGCAGATGCATACAGTCATCGCGGAAGAGTGCACGGGGTGTGAGCTGTGCGTCGAACCCTGTCCGGTAGATGTAATCAGCATGGTTCCTGTCGAGGAGGATATAACCCATTGGAAGTGGCCGTTACCCAAAACGGAAAACGGAGATTCGCCATGAAGCTCTGGTCTTTTCATGGCGGAGTTGAACTGCCCGGACACAAGCAGGAGTCCACCATCCGGCCGGTTGAACCTGCGCCGCTGCCAAAACGACTGATCCTGCCGCTGTCCCAGCATCTTGGCGCACCCGCCGAGCCGGTGGTTGCCGTGGGAGACAAGGTACTGAAGGGGCAGATAATTGCCAGACCGGGGGGATTTGTCAGCGCCCCGCTACATGCCAGCAGTTCGGGGACTGTTGTGGCCATTGATGAGCATGCAGTTCCACACCCTTCCGGATTGTCTGCCCCCTGTATCACCATTGAGACGGACGGCAGGGATTTATGGGTTGAACGGGAGCAGCAGACCGACTACCGGCAACTGGAGCCAGCCGATATCCGGGAGACAATCCGCCAGGCAGGTATTGTCGGGCTGGGTGGGGCCGGTTTTCCCGCCTTTATCAAACTCAATCCTGGCAAAACCATTAAGACCCTGATTCTCAACGGGGCGGAGTGCGAGCCCTATATCACCTGTGACGATATGCTGATGCGTGAGCAGGCCGATGAGATTCTGCGCGGGCTGCTGATCATACGCCGTGCTGTCCAGGCGCAACACTGCCTCATTGCCATAGAAGACAACAAACCCGAGGCCGCTCACTCCTTGCAGAAAGCACTGCAACGGATTGAATCTGACGCCGACAATATTGAAATCGTAATGATACCGGCCCGTTATCCGGCCGGGGGCGAAAAACAGCTTATCAAGGTAGTAACCGGACAGGAGGTTCCCAGCGGCGGTCTGCCTGTTCAGATTGGCGTGGTATGTCATAACGTGGCCACCGCAGCCGCTGTCTACCGTGCTGTGGAACATGGAGAACCCCTGCTGTCGCGCATTGTCACCATCACCGGCGGTGCTGTGGCTGAGCCGCGCAATCTTGAAGCTCTCATCGGCACCCCGGTAATGGAGCTGCTAAGCGCCTGTAGAACCAACTTTAATGTTCTCCAGGAGGTGATCATGGGCGGTCCGATGATGGGGATCGCCCTGGCAAACCACAAGGTACCCCTGATCAAGACCGGCAACTGCCTGCTGACCGTAAGTCACGGCGAGATGGAACAGCATCCCGCTGTCCAGCCCTGCATCCGCTGTGGCAACTGTGCCGATGCCTGCCCGGTATCTCTGTTGCCGCAGCAGATGTACTGGCATGCCCGGGCCAAGGATTTTGACAAGATCCAGGAATATGATCTGTTCGACTGCATTGAGTGCGGATGCTGCGCCTATGTCTGCCCCAGCAATATCCCGCTGGTACACTACTACCGGTTTGCAAAAAGCGAAATCCGCAGCCAGCAGGAGCAGAAACGCAAGGCTGATATTGCCCGCGAACGTCATGAGCGCCGGGAACAGCGCCTCGCTCGTGAAAAAGCCGAACGCGCCACCCGTCACGCCCGCAAAAAACCGGGTACCACAGATGAAAACAAGAGGGCCGCCATCCAGGCCGCTGTAGAGCGGGCAAAGGCCGGCAAACAGGGAGCACCGTCCGACGATGTTTAAAAAAGCTCTCAGTTCACCCCATATTCATCAACCCCCTTACAGCACCCAGGGGATGATGTTCAGGGTAATTCTGGCACTGCTGCCCGCCGCTGCTGCTTATGCCTGGCTGTTTGGCTGGGGCGTAATTATCAATATCCTGCTGGCTGTTGGGGTGGCGCTGGTTTGCGAAGCGGCCATGTTGACGCTGCGTAGCCGCCCTCTATTGCCAACCATTACGGATGGCAGTGCCATACTCACCGCCCTGTTGCTGGTGTTCGCGCTACCACCACTCGCCCCCTGGTGGCTGACAACCATTGGTGTAGCCTTCGCCATTATTGTTGCCAAACATCTGTACGGCGGACTTGGTTTCAATCCATTCAACCCGGCCATGATCGGGTATGTGGTTCTGCTGGTCTCCTTCCCGCGAGAGCTGACGCTCTGGTCACTCCCGGCCCAACTTGCCGAGCACACTCTGGATTTCCGTGCCACTTTGAACTACATTTTTTCCGGCACACTCCCCACCAATCTCACCATCGATGCCTTGACCTCCGCCACTCCGCTGGATGTGATGAAAACCCAGCTGGGTCTTGGCCAGACCACCAGCGGGATCATGGCGGCCCAACCGGTATTTGGTTTTATGGGAGGCAAGGGCTGGGTGTGGATTAATCTGCTCCTGCTGGCCGGTGGATTGTGGATGATTTACCGGCGAATAATCAACTGGCACATTCCCGTTTCCCTGCTCGGCAGCCTGCTTGCCATCTCTTCGCTGTTTTTTCTGCTGGATCCGGAACACAGTCCGTCACCACTGTTTCATCTGTTCAGCGGCGCAGCAATCCTGGGAGCATTTTTCATCGCCACTGATCCGGTAACAGCAGCGACCTCCAATACCGGCAGGCTGTGGTACGGAGCTGGCATCGGTATCCTTATCTATGTTATTCGTAGCTGGGGAGGCTTTCCGGATGGCGTTGCCTTTGCCGTGCTGTTGATGAACATGGCCGCACCCACCATTGACCACTACACCAAACCCCGGGTATTCGGTCATGGGGACAAAGATGCTTAAAAAGATTCTGATCAGCGCTATCCTGCTTGCCCTGTTCGGACTGATTGGTGCTACCCTGGTCGCTGTTACACATGAAATGACGGCTGAGCGGATTGCCGCAAACCACCGGGAAGCGCTGCTCAAGCGATTGAATGCCCTTGTTCCACCCTCACGGTATGACAATGACATGGTCAGTGATACCATCCGGATAATAGACCCCGAACTAGCCCCGCGCAGGTATCCGGTTACTGTCTATCGAGCCCGCCTGATGGGCAGGCCCGAGGCTGCCGTCTTTTTCGTTGTTGCTCCGGATGGATACAATGGAGCAATCAACCTGTTGGTGGCTGTCAACCATGATGGAACCCTCGCCGGAGTGCGAGTGGTGTCACATCGTGAAACACCGGGGCTTGGGGATGCCATAGACGAACAGCGCTCCGACTGGATATACAGCTTTACCGGACGCAGCCTGGACAACCCGGACGAGCGGAACTGGGCGGTAAAACGGGACGGTGGTGTGTTCGATCAGTTTACTGGTGCTACCATTACACCAAGGGCGGTGGTCAAAGCCGTTTATAAAACCCTGAAATACTTTTCCCGGCACCGGGAGGCAATCTTTGTTCGCGAAACAACTCCTGTGGAGATTAAACATGAGTGACCACCAATATGCTGATATTACCCGCAGCGGCCTCTGGTCCAACAATGTTGCCCTGGTCCAGATCCTCGGCCTCTGCCCGCTGCTTGCAGTCACCAACACCACCATCAACGGGCTGGGGCTCGGCATAGCAACCACACTGGTGCTAGTCGCTTCCAGCCTGATCGTATCCCTGATCAGAAACATTGTCCGAACCGAGATTCGGCTGCCAGCCTTTGTAATGATAATCGCTTCACTGGTAACCGCCATCGAGCTTGCAATGAACGCCTGGTTCCACGAGCTGTTCAACATCCTGGGGATATTCATTCCGTTGATCGTGACCAACTGCGCCATACTCGGACGCGCCGAAAGCTTTGCGGTGAAAAATCCTCCCCTGCCCTCCGTCATCGACGCACTGGCCATGGGAGTAGGCTTTATGGCAGTATTGATTGTTCTGGGCGCAATGCGCGAAGCAATCGGTTCCGGGACTCTGTTTGCCGATGCTCACCTCATGTTTGGCGACTGGGCCAGTATTCTGACCGTTACCCTGATAGATGATTATCGGGGATTTTTGCTGGCTATCCTGCCGCCAGGCGCCTTTATTGGTTTGGGCTTGCTAATCGCTCTCAAGAACTATTTCGAAGCCCGTAGTGAAAAACGCAGAAAAAGCGAACGCATTGCACAGCCCGCTGCAACAGCAGCGCACTCCTGATGAACCCTCGAAAACGGCGAGAGATTTTTGAACGGCTGCAGGCCGAAAATCCACAACCAACCACCGAGCTGCAATACAAAACCCCTTTTGAGCTGCTGATAGCGGTTATTCTCTCCGCCCAAGCAACCGACAAAGGTGTAAACAAGGCTACCGAAAAACTGTTCAATCAAGCCAGCACACCTCGGGGCATACTGGCTTTGGGTGAAGATGGCCTTAAAGAGCAGATCAAAACTATCGGTCTTTATAACAGTAAGGCAAAAAACATCATTACCACTTGCCGGATTTTAGTGGAGAAACACAATAGCGAGGTACCGACTGACCGGGAGGCGCTGGAGGCTCTTCCCGGCGTGGGTCGGAAAACAGCTAACGTGATACTCAATACCGCTTTCGGTCAGCCGACTATTGCCGTGGACACCCATATTTTCCGGGTTTCCAACCGAACCGGTCTGGCGCCAGGAAAAACTGTATACGAAGTGGAAAAAAAGCTGCTGAAATTTGTTCCGGAGGAGTTCAAATTGGACGCCCATCACTGGCTTATTCTGCACGGCCGCTATGTCTGCACTGCGCGGAAGCCCCGCTGCAACGCCTGTATCATAGAAGATCTGTGCGAATACAAGCAAAAGAGTCTTGATTGAATGTTATTCACCCAAGATAGAAACCAGCTGCGCCGCTTCTACTGCCAGGCGTGGAAAAAATATCGCAGCAACGAGGCCTTGCAACCACTGGAGCAGCAGATCGGTAGCATTGTGTCGCTACACCCTGAATACCACCTGCTGCTGGAAAATGAGGAGATGGCACTGGAAAAGGATTTTCTCGCCGAGTTGGGAGAGAGCAACCCCTTTCTCCACCTGTCGATGCATCTGGCTATCCGCGAGCAACTGGACAGCAGACAGCCCGCCGGAATCAACGGAATCTATCAGGCACTGATGGCCAAACATAATGATGCGCATCACGTAGAACACCGGATGATGGAGTGCCTCGCCAATGTATTATGGAAAGCACAAAAGGAAGGTGCTGCGCCAGACGACAAGACCTACCTGGATTGTTTAAAAAACATTTAAAATCAATAGAATTAAGAAAAATCAAACATCCAGATTGGTTACCGACAGCGCGTTACTCTCGATGAAATCCCGGCGCGGTTCAACCTGATCTCCCATCAAGGTAGTAAATATTTCATCTGCCGCTATTGCATCTTCAATACGAACCTGCAACATCCGGCGTGTTTCCGGATCCATGGTTGTTTCCCACAACTGGTCCGGATTCATCTCTCCCAGCCCTTTATAACGTTGAATATCCTGACCCCGTTTTGCCTGCTGCATTAACCACTCCATCGCCTGTTCGAAGTTGAACACCGGCTGCTTTCTCTCGCCTCGCTGTACAAAAGCCCCTTCTTCAAGCAATCCGTCCAGAACGTAATTTAATTTCTTAATACTCGAATATTCGGATGAATTAAAAAATAAAGCATCGTAAAGATAACTGGTTTCCACCCCATGCCGGGTAACTGTTGCCCTGACTCGATATTGGTCTCCCTGATCGTCCCTTTCTACAGTAAAGCTATATCGGGCACTTCCGCTGTTATCACTGTTCAACAGACTCTCCAGCTCCTTTCCCCATGCCAGCAATTTATTTTTGTCACGCAGGTCATCCACTGACATAGCCTTTACATAGATCAGTTTGTCCAGTATATCTGCACTAAACCGTCCAGACAGCCTACTGATAGCCGACTTCACCAATATATAGTCCCGGGCCAGACTCTCCAGTGAACTGCCACTGATAGCTGGAGCATCGCTGCTCACATGAAGATGGGCGTTATCCAAGGCGCTCTGCAGCAGGTAATCATTCAGTTCCGCGTCATCCTTCACATAGCGCTCCTGTTTCCCTTTCTTCACCTTGTACAACGGAGGTTGAGCAATATAGATATGGCCACGTTCGACCAGTTCGGACATCTGCCGATAGAAAAAGGTAAGCAGCAGGGTACGGATGTGGGAGCCGTCTACATCAGCATCTGTCATGATAATAATGCGATGATAACGCAACTTATCGGGGTTATACTCCTCTCTGCCAATACCGCAGCCCAGTGCGGTAATCAGTGTTCCCACCTCCGCCGAAGAGAGCATTTTATCGAATCGGGCCTTTTCTACATTCAGAATTTTTCCTTTCAAGGGAAGAATCGCCTGGAAACGGCGATCACGCCCCTGCTTGGCGGAACCGCCAGCAGAGTCACCCTCCACCAGAAAAAGCTCTGACAGCGCCGGATCCTTTTCCTGACAATCTGCCAGCTTGCCAGGCAATCCAGCAATATCCAGCGCACCCTTGCGCCGTGTCATCTCCCGCGCCTTGCGGGCTGCCTCGCGTGCCCTGGCAGCTTCTACCACCTTTGCCGCAATACCACTCGCTTCAGATGGATTTTCAACGAGAAACTCCTGAAGTTTTTCAGCCAGACAGGCCTCTACTACCCCTTTCACCTCGGAAGAGACCAGTTTCTCCTTGGTTTGAGAGGAAAACTTTGGATCCGGCACTTTAACAGACAGCACTGCTGTCAACCCCTCCCTGGCATCATCACCGCCAGTGGATACCTTGGCTTTCTTGGCTATTCCTTCCCGCTCGATGTACTGGTTTATAGTACGGGTGAGCGCACTACGAAAACCTGCCAGATGGGTTCCACCATCCCGTTGCGGAATATTATTGGTGTAACAGTAGATATTTTCCTGATAGGAATCATTCCATTGTAGCGCCGCCTCTACAACAATATCGTTTCGCTCCGCGGTAAAGTGGATAACAGTTTCATGCAGGGGGGTTTTCTTTCGATTAAGGTGTTCCACAAAAGCCTGAATACCACCATGATACTCAAACACATTCTGTTCCTGGCTGCGCTCATCGGTCAAAACAATACGCACACCGGAGTTCAAAAAGGATAGTTCTCTCAATCGCTTGGCAAGGATGTCATAGTGATATTCAGTATCGCTGAAAACATCCTTGCTGGGCTTGAAACGAATTTCCGTTCCGCTCTCGCCGGTGTCACCCACCGCGGTCAGCGGCGCCTGTGGCTCACCCATTCGATACTCCTGGCGATATATCTTGCCACCCCGCCGAATAGTTAGTTGCAGACTCTCGGAAAGAGCATTTACCACCGAAACACCGACACCATGCAATCCACCGGATACCTTGTAAGAATTGCTGTCAAATTTTCCACCGGCATGGAGTACCGTCAGTATTACCTCAGCAGCTGAACGCCCCTCCTCCTCATGGATATCGACAGGTATTCCCCTCCCGTCATCTTTCACGGATACAGAGCCGTCGCTATGGATGGTTACTTCGACGGACGAGCAGTGCCCAGCCAGCGCTTCGTCGATGGAGTTATCAACCACCTCAAATACCATATGATGCAGACCGGTACCATCATCCGTATCACCAATATACATACCTGGGCGTTTACGTACCGCATCCAGACCCTTTAGCACTTTGATATTTGAGGAATCGTAAGTTTCCTGGTTCATTAATAACTCCACTTATAATACTGCCCGGTACTCGTTAAGAAGTGCCCGGAATGTGCACCATCCATTAAAGAATACCTTGGTTTATTATATCATCTCTTTGATATCTCCGTGTTCCACGTGGAACACCTTGTCGATTAGATCCATTTTATTCGACAGTAGTTCTCTTTCTGTCGCCGTTATAAAAACCTGACAATTGAGATCGACCACACGGTCAATCAATTTTGATCTGCGCTCACTATCCAGCTCCGATGGCAAATCATCTACCAACAGCACGCAATTTAGGCCGTTTTTTTTTCTTAACAGCTCTATTTGAGACAAGCGTAACGCTATAGCAAGCATCTTTTGCTCTCCTCTGGAGAGGCAATCTTTTGCGGAAACTCCACCTATTGAGATGCTTAAATCAGCACGATGTGGTCCATGCCTGGTATATCCCTTGTTTCTATCCAGTTTTAATGCTCGATCCAGGTGCCTGTCATACGGTTCGTCTATTTTCCAGCCGGGGATAAACCGAATATCCAGTTCCGTCTCTCCCAAAAACTCATTTGTTATTTGTCTAGCCAAGGGAACCAATTCACAAATGTAAGCATTCCTGAATTCTGAAATTCTGCGGGCACAATCTGACATTTCGTTATGCCACACAGTTATTTCACACTCTTCTGCCCCTTTGCGAAGTGCAGCGTTGCGTTGACGAAGTGCCAGATTGAATCTACTCCAGATAGGGAAAAAACCATGTTCCACGTGGAACATACCCCAGTCGATAAAGTGCCGCCTGTAACGAGGACCCTGTTCTATAAGATGATGGCTGTCAGGATTGATAACCTGAACTGGAAGCTGTTGGGCCAGTCTGGATACTGCTGAGGCTCTGTTACCGTTCACTCGGAGACGGGTGATTCCATTGCCTCTCTCTATCCCAAGGGAAACAGGGTGGTCATGCCTGGTTCTACACTCGGCAAAGACAATCAAGGTTTCGGCCCCGAAAGTCAGAACTTTCTGGATCTGATGGGTACGAAAAGACTTTCCTGATGCAAGCAGATAGATAGCCTCCAGAAAAGAACTTTTTCCGCTACCGTTAGCACCCCAAAACAGGTTAATCTTTTCAGAAGGACAAATCGAGGCTTTCCGGATGTTACGGACATTAACTACATCTATCCGTACTATACTCATGAACTGAAAAAAACAGGTGTAAAAATCACAGTCGCATTGGCATAACAACGTAACTACTTTCTGTCTGGCCGCCTGTACAGCCAATAAGGCAACTGCTGTTTGAATCACCAAAGAGAATCGTTACCTCCTGCTCATGAACTGCCTGAAGTGCATCAAGCAGATAGGTGACATTAAAACCGATCTCCAGATCCTCACCGTGGTATTGAACCTGTAACTCCTCTTCAGCCTCCTCCTGTTCCTGGTTATGAGCTAGGATCCGTAGTCGGTTTTCACTGAAATTTAATCGAATGCTGCGATGTTTTTCATTGGAAAGAATAGATACTCTCCTTAACGCTTGAAGAAAATCGGTGCGATCCGCAGTCAGCTTGTTACTATTGTTAACCGGGATTACCCGTTGATAATCGGGAAATTGACCGTCAATCAGTTTCGCTGAAAAAACCTGCGAAGGAAACAGAAATTTAACATGATTGCTTCCTATCTGAACAGTAACGGAATCACCCTGTTCACAAAGTAAACGGGACAATTCAATAATAGCCTTGCGCGGAATGATTATTTGATATTCTTCGTCAACGGTTTGTTTGAACGGAAGAGAACACAATGCCAGCCGGTGACCATCCGTTGCGACGGTACGCAGGGATCCTTCACCTATCTCCATACAGATACCATTGAGAAAATATCTGACATCCTGCTGTGCCATGGAAAAAGATGTATTGTCAATAAGTTGTTTGAGTTCGCACTGGCCCAAGGAAAACTCAAAAGAGTCGGCGGCCTGATTTAACTCCGGAAATTCACTGCTGGGCAAAGTAGATAAAGTAAAACGGCTTTTTCCGGATCGGATGGTTGCCCGTCCTTCGTTAGCATACACTTCTATATCCGCTTCAGCAGGTAAAGCCCGACAGATATCAATCATCTTCCGTGCGGGCAGAGTTGTTTCACCTGGTTCACCGTTATTGATATTGATATGCGTTATCATTTCAACTTCGAGATCAGTGCCCGTTATTGACAGCTGTTGGGGGGTAACACGTATCAGGATGTTTGACAGTATCGGGGTAGCATGCCGTTTCTCTACGATACCTCCTACCATCTGCAGTGGATAAACAAGTTGATCCTGTCGAATTGTAAATTTCATGCGGATGTCCTGTTATATTAGATAATATATCTTTCATTATTGTAATAATAAGCAAACCGGATATTTGTTGATAAGTGTATTATTTTTAATAAAATCATCCTGTTATATTTGATATCCCTGTTTGCAAAAGGGGTGTCCATGTTACGGAAAGCTTGTGGATAAGCTGTGACTGTTTTTGACTGCGACGATACATTTTAAATTATCCACAGGATATCCCAATCATGTTGTTAACGTTCTCAACAGGTTTTGGTAGTCCTCTTCGATCAACGTATCCGAATTTCGCAACTCCTTTATCTTTCGGCAGGCGTGAATGACGGTGGTGTGATCACGGCCACCGAAAGCATCGCCTATCTCCGGCAGACTATAGTTGGATAGCTCCTTGGCAAGTGCCATGGCAATCTGCCTCGGGCGGGTTATGGAACGTGTGCGGCGCTTGGAGTGCAGATCAGCGACACGGATCTTGTAATAACCGGCAACCGTTTTCTGTATGTTTTCTATGGTTACCTGTTTGGCCTGCAGTGCCAGTAGATCTTTCAAGGCCTCTTTCGCGAATCCCATATTGATGGGTTTGCCGATAAATCTGGCGTGAGCAATTACCCGTCGCAGTGCCCCTTCCAGCTCTCGGACATTGGAACGGATGCGTTTGGCAATAAAAAAAGCGACTTCGTAAGGTATGTCGGCGCCAAACTGTTCAGCCTTGCTTATCAGTATGGCTACGCGTGTTTCCAACTCGGGCGGTTCGATAGCCACGGTAAGCCCCCAGCCGAATCGGGATTTGAGCCTCTCTTCCAGTCCATCCAGTTCCTTGGGATAACGATCACAGGTAAGAATTATCTGTTGCTGCCCTTCAAACAGCGCATTGAACGTATGAAAAAACTCTTCCTGTGATCGTTCTTTTCCGGCAAAAAACTGAATATCATCAATGAGCAAGGCGTCCACCGTGCGGTAGAATCGTTTAAAATCATTGATTCTGTTGTGCTGTAAGGCCTTGATCATCTCGGCGACAAAACCTTCCGAGTGAAGGTAAATTACCCGGGAGTGTGGAGTATGTTCGAGAATCAGATTTCCGATAGCATGCATCAGATGGGTTTTCCCCAGCCCTACGCCGCCGTAGATGAAGAGGGGGTTATACGCAGCACCCACATTTTCCGCCACCTGGGTAGCGGCTGCCCTAGCCATCTGGTTGGATTTTCCGCCAATAAAATTGGCAAAGGTAAAGTTTCTGTTCAGGCGGCTCTGTTTGAGAGGTGGAACCTCTTTCGTCCGGTCCTCTCTGGCTGCTGGTTTGGAAATTGCCGTATCAGAGGGTTCCTGTTCCCTGTTGGCGCCTATACGGACGGTAACAACTGGAGCAGCCGAACCATCCGCAAGTTGATAGAGCAGATGCTGTATCTTTTCAAGCAACTGATCATTAACCCACTCAAGGACATATTGATTGGGAGCCAGCAGATGCAGAGTTTCGCTGTCCTCAATTACCTGAAGAGGGCGAATCCACGTGTTGAACTGCTGTGTACCAAGCTCTGTTTCCAGGTGATCCAGGCATTTGTTCCAGAGAGGAGTAGGCATGGGCCGTTAATTCTGTTGGGTATTTTGGTGTTTCCCCGAGTATTGTATGAGGAACCACCGGACGGTATAAGGATGCTGTTGGAGATTATACCCTAATGCATAAGTTATCCACACCCATGAAAGCAAGTTCTTTTGCGGATGTCGCTATTGTCGCTTGGGTAGTTGTAGTACCAACGAGATTTTCCATCGGCATTAAAGGCTGAATTCCGCCTCTTTGTACCCGGATCCCCATGAATTTCCCCATTCGCAATGATTCCCGCCAATTACCCATGCGGTTGTATGTGCGGAGATACCCGGGATAAGGATCTTTTACAAGCTGTTGTTTTTCCATGGAAGTATTTTGTTAATGGCCATAGATAGTTGACATCAGGTATACTGGAGCGTTACTTTTTCTTGTTTTTTGGTGTCTTAGCACTGTCATCCACGAATTTGAACGGAAATAACCATGAAGAGAACATTCCAGCCCAGCAATCTGAAGCGTAAGCGAAACCACGGTTTTCGCGCCCGAATGAAAACCCGAAGCGGTCGAAAGATCCTGAATGCCCGGCGCGCCAAAGGACGCAAACGACTGTCAGCCTGATATTTTGGGTGGTCAAGAGCGATTCGGTCGCGGTTTGCGGCTGCTCAGGCCGGCGGAGTTCAAACGGGTATTTTCCAGAGCTCACAAAAGCACAGATGAAAATTTTACCGTGTTGGCAATAGATAATCATTCGGCACATCCCCGGCTGGGGTTGGCAATAGCCAAAAAGCAGGTTAAATCGGCTGTGGTGCGGAATCGTATAAAGAGAATAGTCCGGGAAAGTTTCAGACGGCACCAGGCTGTCATGCCAGCACTGGATCTCGTGGTTCTGGCCCGGCGCGGTGTAGCTGAAAAAGATAACAAAGAACTTTGTCGCTCTCTGCAAAGGCACTGGAGCAAGCTGGGCCGTCAATGCGCAAAATAGTTGTTTTGCTCATAGATGGCTATCGGTTGGTGATTAGTCCCTGGCTGGGGAGTAATTGCCGTTTTTACCCCAGTTGTTCAGCCTATGCCCGCACAGCAATATTGCGCTTTGGCGTTTTGAAAGGCAGCTGGATGAGTTTTCGCAGGTTGGCACGTTGCCATCCCTGGCATGAGGGTGGCATTGATCCCGTTCCGGAGAACAAAAAGTAACTGATGGAAACACAAAAGATGATCCTGTGGGTGGCATTGGCCTTTGTGCTGATGCTGATCTGGCAAGCCTGGCAGCAGGACTATGGCCCCCGTCCTGAAGCTGCTGTACCAGCGCAGCAGACAGGGAAAAACAATCAACCGTCAGGAGCAGTACCCACAGTTCCGTCAGTGGAGACACCTGCCGCACAGGCCCGGGAAACGCTTAAATCAGGAGAACGGATCAGAGTGCGCACTGACGTGCTGGATCTGGAAATTGATACTGTTGGCGGCGATCTTCGCCGGGTTGATCTGCCTGCTTATCCAGTGTCAATTGAACAGCCTGATGTCCCATTGCGATTGATGTCTGATTCGGACGGGCAGCTTTTTGTCTTACAAAGCGGGCTGTTACCGGGCGATAAGCAGGGGCAGGCTGTTGATCATCATGTGCTATTCAGTGCGGCTCGCAATGAATTTGAACTGCAGCAGGGTCAGGATGAACTGGAAGTTCGCCTGGAGTGGAACAGTGAAGACGGTTTGCAGGTCAGCAAAATCTTCCTTTTCAGGCGCGGCAGTTACGCGTTTGATGTCCGTTACGAAGTAAAAAATGCTACCGGAAAAGAGTGGCGTGGACATCTATATCAGCAGTTGCAACGGATACCTCCTGTGGAGAACAGGAATATTTTCATGATGCATACCTATACGGGTGGCGTTATTTCCGGTATTGATCCGAATACCAATGAAGAGTTGCGTTATGAAAAAATAGGATTTGATGACATGGTGGAGACACCGGTCAATCGGGATATGAAAGGTGGCTGGGAGGCGATGATCCAGCACTATTTTCTGGTGGCGACGATACCGGATCAGGAAGAGATCAATCATTTCTACAGCAAACGGGTGGATGGTTCCCGCTATGTATTGGGAATGGTCAGCAAAACCCCCAGAATTGTAGCAGCTGGCGCCCGGGATGAGTTTGGCTTTACGGTCTATGCCGGCCCAAAACTGAATACTGTTCTCGAATCACTGGCTCCCCATCTGGAACTGACTGTTGACTATGGTTACCTGACCATTCTGGCCAACCCGCTTTTCTGGTTGCTGGACAAGATACACGGCCTGGTTGGCAACTGGGGGTGGGCTATTATTTTCCTGACAATTATTATCAAGCTGATTTTTTTCCCCCTGTCAGCGGCCAGTTATCGATCCATGGCCAGTATGCGCAAGCTGGCGCCACGCCTGAAAAGTATCAAGGAGCGTTATGCCGATGACAAGGAAGGTTATCAGCGGGCAATGATGGATCTCTATAAAAAAGAGAAAATCAATCCCCTGGGTGGTTGTCTTCCTATTCTTGTACAAATTCCGGTATTCATAGCTCTTTACTGGGTACTGCTGGAGAGTGTCGAGTTGCGTCAGGCACCCTGGATCGGTTGGATTCAGGATCTCTCCATTAAGGATCCCTATTTCGTACTGCCGCTCATTATGGGTGCCAGCATGTTTGCCCAGTACAAGCTTAATCCCCAGCCACCGGATCCGCTACAGGCAAAAATAATGATGTATCTGCCTATTGTGTTTACCGTATTTTTCCTGTTTTTCCCGGCGGGACTAGTATTGTACTGGGTAGTGAATAATATTCTCTCCATTGCCCAGCAATGGTATATAACCCACAAGATGGAGAAATCGAACTGAGAAAGACCCCGGTTACCGAGCGTGATACTATCGCCGCACTGGCGACGCCAGCCGGTACAGGTGGTGTCGGGATAGTTCGTGTATCCGGTCCAGGAACAAAAAAAATATCCCGGCAAATGCTTGGCAAGCAAGTCGTACCCCGCCGGGCAGACTACCTTCCTTTCCTGGATAGCGGTGGTAGTGTGATAGATAGCGGGATAGCCCTTTTTTTCCCCAAGCCTCACTCTTTTACCGGAGAAGATGTGCTGGAACTGCAGGGTCACGGCGGACCTGTGGTGATGGATCTGATACTGAAGCAAGTATTGGCTGTCGGTGCCCGTCCCGCCCGTCCCGGAGAGTTTTCTGAACGGGCATTTCTCAATGGAAAAATGGATCTGGTACAGGCCGAAGCGATAGCGGATCTTATCGCCAGCAGCAGCGAAGGAGCGGCGCGATCCGCCATGCACTCGTTGCAGGGGGAGTTTTCCAGAGAAATTTATGATCTGGTGGAACGGGTTATCAGGTTACGTACCTACATAGAGGCTGCAATCGACTTTCCCGAAGAGGAGATAGATTTTCTGGCCGATAAACAGATAACCAGAGAGCTGGGAGAAATAACCAGACAGTTGCAGCTACTGCTGGAAAATACCCGCCAGGGTTGTCTGCTGCACGAAGGGATGCAAGTGGTAATTGCCGGCAGGCCGAATGCGGGAAAATCAAGCTTGTTGAACATGCTGTCCAGAAAGGATAGTGCTATTGTTACCACCATTCCCGGTACCACCCGCGACATTCTGAGGGAGCAGATAAATATAGATGGAATGCCTGTTCATATCATCGATACTGCAGGATTGAGGGAAAGTAGTGATCCGGTGGAACAGGAGGGAATACGCCGGGCCTGGAATGAGATAGAAAAAGGGGATCAGCTGTTACTGGTAGTAGATGATCAATTCGATACTGCTGAACAGCAGCAGGATATCATGGTCAAGCTACCGGAAAGAGTGCCGATTACAGTGATTAGAAACAAGATTGATCTGACCGGAAGCCAGCCAGGGATAAAAGATGGCCGGTTTGGCAAGGAAATAACTCTGTCGGCCCGGACCGGAGCAGGCATTGAGCTGCTGCGCAATCACCTGAAGCAGAGTGTGGGGTTCCAAAACGTGAATGAAGGGACATTCATGGCCCGTCGCCGTCATCTTGATGCCCTGAACAGGGCAGCAACCTGTCTGGAAAGCGGTCAGCGTCAACTGACACAACATCAGGCCGGTGAACTGCTGGCAGATGATCTGCGACAGGTCCAGCAAGCTCTGGGAGAAATAACGGGAACGTTCTGCAGCGAAGATCTTCTGGACAGGATATTTTCAGGTTTTTGTATTGGCAAGTAACTGAATCGGTAGTTGAATGGCAACAGGGCACCTCTAAAAATGTACTTATTCTGCGATCGTGGCATAAGCTCCGTTTTCGAATCATCATGTATTTCTTATACACAGCGGTTATGCGCACTGAAATTCCTTGATCTCGCGAAAAAATCACTATTTTTAGAGATACCCAATAGGCCTTCTGGCGGGATCGCTTCCCTGCCCTGAATAACAATAAACCGTGTGGACAAGCCTCTCGTTTCACTAATTATCTGTTGCTACAATCGGGCGCAGCTGCTGCCCCAAACCATGGAGTCCGCATTTGCTCAGACCTACAGGCCTGTTGAAATAGTTGTGCTCGATGATGGATCGGAAGATGAAACGGCTGAATTAATGGCTTCATACGGTGATAAAATCCGCTATTATCGCCAGAAAAACCAGGGAATCGCAGCTGCCCGCACCAATGCTTGCCGGTTAGCCAAGGGTGAATATATTGCCTTTCTGGATGATGACGATTTGATTCCCCCGGAACGGATAAATCTGCTGCTGACAGCGTTACAAGAAAATCCACAGGCAGTATTTTCGGTGGGGGATCTGTCAATTATAGATGATCAGGGAAAACTGACCGGCCAGCGCTGGTTGCCCGAAAACAGCCTCGGTGCAAAGGAGAATGTTCTGTTTAAGCAGGGCGATGAGGCGGTACTGTGGCCTTATGTGCCGGCTGTTCCACATACCACACTTTTTCGCAGAGCCGACGGAGAAAAAATCGGCTGGTTTGATCAACAGTATCGTTATGCCGCCGAAGACAAGGATTTTTTTGCCCGGCTGGGACGGCTGGGGCCGATAGTATATATTCCGGAAGTAGTTTCTTTTTACCGGCGCGGTCATTCATCGCTGACAAAAAACAGTCTGCGGACTTATTTCAGCCAGTTATTACTTTTTGAAAACCATCTGAAATCAACGGATCCACAGCAGCACAAGCTCAGGGCACGGCTGAAGTGGCGGATACTCAATACGTTGAAACAGATGTTACGAAGCAGAATGGCGGGTACCGGAATTCCGGGCGAAATACCCGAAAGGTATTTAAGCAACGCCCTGTCGCTGCTCTCTTTCAGTGATAAAATCAATTATTGGCTGTTTTTCGGAAAAATGTTGGTACGCAAACAGATCCTCGGCAAAGAAGTTATTGATACAATAAATAAAAATGAAAAAGGGACAACGTAATTTAAGCACATCAACGGCAGCACCAAGTTACCTATCAAAAAGATGGAGCCGTTTCTGGATGCGATTTTCCGGCCAGACAGTTTTGGGAAAAATGGCAACTCGCCTTGCTGTATTGCCAGCTCCTCCCCACTACTCCAGAGAGTACTTGGCGGGACTTCGTAGTTGCGGATATATTTCAGTGGCAGCAGTGATTCATCACTCACAGCTGTATAGTGGATCCAGATTGTTTATTGATGATCGTTGCCTGATATATCAGAACAGAGGGGGAAAATCGGTCCGGATTGGTGACAATGTTCGTATCTATCGCGATGTCATTATCGAGACAGGCAGTGGCGGCAGTGTAGAGATAGGTGATAACTCAAGTATCCATCCAAGATGCCAGATAAATGCCTATCTGGAGTCTGTTCAAATTGGCCGTCATGTCATGATTGCTGCCAATTGTGCACTTTATTCCTATGATCACGGCATGAAATCTACAGAGCCTGTTCATGAACAGCCATTACAATCCAGAGGACCAATAGTTATTGGAGATGATGTCTGGCTGGGAACAGGTGTCACGGTTTTGAGTGGAGTTGTAATTGGAAATGGAGCTGTGATTGGTGCCGGTTCGGTGGTGACAAAAGATATTCCCGCCAATACCGTAGCTGTTGGAAACCCCGCCCGAGTGATTAAGCACAGAAGTACAACAGATAAATAATCTTAATTTTAACAAAACTTTCCGGACAAACATAAATGACAAATGATACTGTTCGCCCACTGATAACCATCGCTATCCCAACCTACAACCGGGCAGAACTTTTTCTCGAAGAAGCCATTCGAGCGGCCCTTCAACAAACTTATTCAAATATAGAAATAATCATTTCAGATAACTGTTCTACAGATAATACAGAATTTGTCGTCAAACAGTTTGGTGACCAGAGAATTCGATACTTCAGACAGGAAAAAAACATAGGGGCAAACAATAATTTCAACTTTTGTCTTCAGCAGGCCAAAGGAACCTATTTTTTGCTCTTTCTGGACGATGATCAGATAGATCCCGATTTCATTGAAACCTGTATGGATGCAGCACAAGACAGAAGAGATATCGGGATTATAAGAACTGGAACACGCATGATAAATGAAGTCGGTGAAGTGAAATTTGAGCGACTCAACCGGGCTGAAGGACTCTCTTTCACCGAGCTTTTAAGAGCCTGGTTCAGAAATGAAACAACCTTTTATCTGTGTAGTACATTAATCAACACCACCGCACTGAAAGAGGTTGGTGGTTTTCACTCTCGGCATAATCTTTTCCAGGACGTTGGGGCAGAATTAAAAGTTGCCGCTCGTTTAGGTAGAGTGGATATAAAAGAGGTGAAAGCAGGGTTTCGCTCCCATGATGGAAACATGGGGTCAGCGGCAAGAATCCATGACTGGTGTGAAGACAGTCTGGAGCTACTGGATATTATATGTGGGCTGTCTGATGATGAAGATCTGATAAGGTTTGAGGGAAAGCGTTTTTTTTGCCGTATGAACTATGGTCGCGCCAGATCGATACCAACCCTGGTTTCGCGCATAAAATCCTGTTTTTTTGTCGCAAAAAAGTTTGACTATGCCGAACCTCTGTTTCCATTTATTTTTCAAAAAGAGATAAGACCATTTTTCCGTTCAGTAAAAAATACTATATTTCCTGTCGGTAGTTTGAGTCCGTGATTTTATGAGAATAGCTTTTTTTGTTGACGCATTTCCTGTTCTATCTGAAACATTTATTGTGAATCAGATTGTGGGTCTTATCGATTGCGGACATGAGGTTGATGTCTATGCAAGAGGCCGACGTTCTGCTGACGTAGTACACCCGGAGATCATGGAGTACGGGTTGCTGGACAAGGTGTTCTATTTGAGTGATATCCCGGAATCGGTCTTGGCGCGTCTGTTCTATTTGACACGGTTATTGTCTGGCAACATGGCGTTTGCACGTCCGGCGATGTGGAAAAAAACAGTACGGATTCTGTTATCACCAAAATCCTCAGCCTTATTACCGAAGCTGGCGCAACTGGTTATTGCATTCAAACAGTTGGAAGATGGGCCGTACGATATCGTACACTGCCAGTATGGGACATTAGGCAGACGGCTGATAGCATTAAGAGAGACAGGGCTGTTGCCGGCCAGGCATCTAACATCATTTCGTGGCCATGATATCACCCAGCATGTAACCAGCGCACCAGGATTTTACGATGAACTGTTCAATAAAGGGGATCTGTTCTTACCTGTCAGCAGAAGTTTGAAACAACGACTCGTCGACCGTGGTTGTGATGAAAAAAAGATAGACGTGTTACATTCCGGTATTAACTGCGAGAGATTCCGGTATCAGCCTCGTGTCTTGAAAAGAGATGAGCCGGTAAAAATTCTTACCGTAGCTCGCCTGGTTGAAATGAAAGGGGTAGCATATGGCATACAGGCCGTGGCACAACTGGTACAAGCGGGCAAATCGATCTGTTACAAGATAGCTGGAGACGGTGTATTGCGTGGAGAGCTGGCACGATTGATCGATGAGTTGGATATGGGAAATCATATTCAACTGCTTGGCTGGAAGGATCACAAGGATCTGGCGCAGTTCATGGATGATACACATATACTTCTTGCTCCCAGTGTTACTGCCGCCAATGGTGAACAGGAGGGTATTCCCAATGTCGTCAAAGAGGCGATGGCGATGGGGATCCCGGTTGTCAGCACATTTCATAGCGGTATTCCGGAGCTGGTTGACGATGGTGTGTCAGGTTATCTTGCTCCGGAGAGAGATGCTGATGTGCTTGCAGAATGTCTTGCCAAACTAATCGACTGTCCTGATAGATGGCCGGAAATGGGTCGGGCCGGGCGGAAAAAGGTTGAGGAGGAGTTTGACATGGACAAACTGAATGACAGGCTGATCGAGTTATATAATTCGATAGCTACTTGACACTCCCACCATCTCCCGTTTTAATACTCAGTCTTTGGCCAGGTAGCTCAGTCGGTAGAGCAGTGGACTGAAAATCCTCGTGTCGGCAGTTCGATTCTGTCCCTGGCCACCATTTCTTTCTCCGTTTTTGCTTCAGGCCATCGCAACGTAGTTGCCACCAGCGGCACGAGCCTTTTCCATCGCATCGGCAACCCGGGTCAGCATTGTATTGGTGTCATCTCCCGTACGCCAAGCTGTTACCCCAAAAGCAGCGCTGAACTCTTTCTCCACATTTTTTGTGGCGGGAAGCTCCTGTATCTGCCTGACCAGTCGCTCAGCCAGTTCGCAAGCCCCCTGACTGGAAGTTTCCGGTAATACCATAATTAACTCATCATCATCCATCCGGGCAACGGTATCTGCCCACCGCGCTTGATCCTTGATCAACCGGGCGACTGTTGGCAAGTCATTTTCTTCCAGAGGCTGTTTGCCCTGGGTGCGCAGGAGTTTAATCATTACTACCGACATACGGGTATTGTAGCGTCTGCAACGGGAAACCTGGGGTTCCAGGCGGCTAAGCAGACCACGGCGGTTGAAAAGGCCGGTAGCGGCATCTGTAGAGGAGTGCTCACGCAGAGCCTCTTCCATTCTGCGCTGTTCACCCTCCAGCCGGTGCTGGCGGGTAATATCGGTGTAATAGTGAATTTCCCAGTTGCTGTCCAGGCGGTGACAGTCACACCGCAGCCAGCGCTCCTGTTGATTGCTGGTGGCAGGCACAAAAATGGTTTGCTGTTGCTCAAACAGAAGCTGCAGCTGAGGCTCGGAAAGCTCTCCTTTGCTTTTCCCCAGCAGAACATTGGCCTTGATGCCGAGGAAATCCAGCAGGGTGGAGTTAACTGAAGAGATTCTGCCCCCGGCATCCAGCAACACGATTCCAACCGGTGCCATGTTCAGCAGATGTTCCATCAGTGGTGGTTCAACTTGCATTGTCATATACGTTCTCCCTTTTAATATCTGGTGTTGCTGGCTGTATCCGCGCTTGCAGCGCGGTTTTTCTTGTCTGTCACAGGGGAGCCTCCAACTGTGCATGGGTTAACAAAAAGGAGGGATAGCTTTAGGGCACCTCTAAAAAAACATTTTTTCCGCGATAGTGGCATCAGCTCTGTGCTCGAACTCCCTTGCATTCCTTATGCACTGGCTCTATACGCGGGGGTTCCTTGTTCTCGTGAGAAAACCACTATTTTTAGATGTGCCCTTTTAATGATTGTCACCAAACCCGCCTCTGGATGATCGGGTTATCGGACAGAAAGCTTGCTTTTTAACCCCCCCTAGGAGTTTTTTTCTTCCCTGGACGCAAACATGATCGGCTGTTGGTCTCCAAGGCACCTCTAAAAAAGCTCTTTTTCCGTGATAGCGGCACCGACTACGCGTTCGATTCCTCTATATACAGCGGTTCTGCGCGCGGAACCCCCTTGCTCTTGCGGAAAAATTACTAATTTAGATAGCCCGCTAGGGAAGAGTGGCGAATCGGTAAATCGATATTTTATTATGTTCAATGTACCCGTTGCGATATGGAAGTGCAACTTCCGGGAAATATCCGGTTAATCAATGACCGGCATAGAGCCGTTCAATGTCTGCCGCATGGTGCTTGAGAATATGATT
>JALSHD010000053.1 GCA_026982395.1 Chromatiales bacterium
CACCTGCTGTCGGCAGTGAAGGATGCCGGGTCTGCCGAACCACAACAGCCGGCCGGCAAGAAGAAAAAACGCCTCAGTTAATCACGTGTGGGGCAATAGCGGTGCGGAATGGACGCTTACGCTCTTGCGGAGAGATTGTTTTTTTGGAGGCATCCTTGAATTGAACTCTTTACGTTACGATCTCCACGCCCATTCTACTATGTCGGATGGTTTGCTTTCGCCAACAGAGCTGGTGAAGCATGCTGTCCGGCAGCGGGTGAATGTATTGGCGCTTACTGACCATGATACCACTGAAGGCGTAGAGGAGGCTCTGCTTGCCGCAAATGCTCTGGGGGTGATTGTCGTGCCGGGTGTTGAGGTATCCGTTACCTGGAACCGCAGAACTATCCATATCGTCGGCTTGAATATCGATCCGCACAACGGCGAGTTACAGCAGGGCCTGGCTGTACTGCGCCGGTTTCGTGACTGGCGTGCAGAAGAGATTGGCTGCCGGCTGGAAAAGGCGGGTATCCCGGGAGCGCTTCAGGCGGCTAAAAGGTATGCAGGAGGGGCAAGTATCGGCCGCGTCCATTTTGCCCGTTTTCTGATAGAGCAGGATTATGCTGCAGACATGCGTGCTGTATTCAAATCTTTTCTGGTAAAAAACAAGCCGGGCCATGTGAGCGGAAAATGGGCCAGTCTCGAGCAGGCTGTCGGGTGGATTCGAGCGGCTGGCGGGCAGGCGGTTATTGCCCATCCGGCTCGTTACCGGTTGAGTGCAACACAATTGCGCAGGTTGATTGGGGAGTTTATCGAGAGTGGTGGAGAAGGGTTTGAGGTGGTTTCTGGTACCCATAGCCACAATGACTGCTGTACCATGGCAATGCATGCCCAGCGCTCATCTCTTGTGGCATCCTGTGGTTCTGACTATCATGGACCGGGAAACCCGAGGATAGAGCTGGGCAAGGTTTCACCTTTCCCGTCAGGTTGCACGCCAATCTGGGAAAGTCCCCGATGGAGGCTTTACGACAGCGCGCGGGGAGGTTATCCTTTGCAGTCCGATTTGGAGAGATGGCCGAGAGGCTGAAGGCGCTCCCCTGCTAAGGGAGTATGGGGTTAAAAGCTCCATCGAGGGTTCGAATCCCTCTCTCTCCGCCATTTCCCTTTTTATCTCGATTGCATCCCCTCTTCCCCAAAAGCGCCTTTCCCGGGCTGTACCGTAAAACGTTTGGTAACTGCTCAACTTGCTTCTGAAACGGGCCAGATCAAAGCGGAAAATGGCGTTTACAAGGGTAAATGAACTTTCCAACGCAAAGATAGCGCGTTTCAGAAGCAAGTTGAGCAGTTACACAACATATTTGCTACTCGCTGATTAGTTACAACGTTTGTTTTCCATCCGGAATATCCTGACTACTCTATAAAGATGAGAAGCTTTCTGTAACGGAGTTTTTGGCTGTGGATACGTTGTTGTCACTATTTGTTGCACTGGCGGTGGGGTTGCTCATCGGGGTAGAACGCGGTTGGCATGAGCGTTCCGTCGAGGAAGGCAGCCGGATAGCCGGGATTCGTACCTTCGGTCTGATTGGCCTGCTGGGTGGCTTGTGGGCGCTGGTAGCTGAGCAACTGGGGGAGATTCTGCTCGGAGTGGCCTTTGCTGCTTTTGCGGTGCTTATTATTATTGCCCATGCACAGGCTGTAACTGTTCGTAAGGATATTGGCATCACTACGGTTGTGGCCGCACTGGTCACCTTTGCCCTGGGGGCGCTGGCTGTGCGTGGCTATATGAGTGTTTCTGCTGCTGTTGGCGTGATAACAGCTAGCCTGCTCAGTCTCAAGCCGGTGCTGCACCGCTGGCTGAGACGCCTGGAGCCGTCCGAACTCTATGGTGCGCTGAAGTTGCTGTTGATCTCCGTGGTACTGTTGCCGGTGCTGCCGAACAAGGGTTACGGGCCGTGGCAGGCGCTCAACCCCTATGCTATCTGGTGGTTGGTAGTTCTGATAGCGGGACTCTCTTTTGCGGCCTATTTTGCAATGAAGAACGGTGGAGCCAGCAGGGGGATTATGTTGACTTCGCTGCTGGGAGGCATGGTCTCTTCCACCGCTGTTACTCTGAGTTTTTCCCGGATGGGAAAAAACGGGATACTTTACCGATTACTCGCAGCGGGTGTGATTGCCGCGTCTGCAACCATGTTTCCCCGTATTCTACTTGAGGTTGCGGTGGTCAATTCTGCCTTGCTGCCCAATCTGATACTGCCTCTCGGGTTAATGACGCTGGTCTCCTTTGGTGGTGCTTACTGGTTCTGGACCACACATAAAAACCGAACTGATATCGTAGAGCCGTCGCTGCGCAATCCGTTTGAGCTGATTCCGGCACTGCAGTTTGGTCTGCTGTTGGCGGTAATCATGCTGCTGTCGGAGGCGCTGTATGCATGGCTGGGCGAGAGGGGGATCTATCTGTTGACGGTGCTGTCCAGTATTGGCGATGTGGATGCCATCGTGCTTTCACTGGCCCGCATGGCGCAGGGGGACTTGGCTGACGAGCTTGCCGTACGGGCTATCGTGTTGGCTGCAGTGGTCAATACGCTGGTGAAAGGGGGACTGGTGTTTGCAGTTGCTGGGATGAAAATGGGCTGGCGGGTGGCGCTGGTATTTCTGGTTACACTGTTGGCAGGTGGCATAGGGCTGATTGTTTGATTATATTGAATGCATGAACAAACGACTTCAAGAATTTGTACTGGATGCTACCGGCGCAGCAAAAATTACATCCCGGACCACCATCCAGAGTCTGTGGAGTGGCTATGGTGAACTGGTAAAGCTGGGGCTGGCCGGATCCGGGTTTGCCGACTCTGTCATGGTGAAGTACATCGTTCTTCCTTCCGGTTCGAACCATCCGCGGGGCTGGAATACGGGCCGATCTCATGCCCGAAAAATCAAATCATACGAGGTAGAGATGCACTGGTACCGCGACTGGAGTTCCCGCTGCAGCGAAGCCTGCCGGGTAGCCCGGTGCTATGCTGCCACGCAGTTCGGTGACGAAAGCGTGATAGTGCTGGAAGACCTGGATGCCGCAGGATTTAGTGTTCGCCATTCAGAACTTGAATTGGCCGGAGTAAAACAGTGTTTGTGCTGGCTGGCCGGTTTTCATTCCACCTTCATGGGTTCGAACCCTGGTGATTTGTGGCAGAAAGGCAGCTACTGGCATCTTGAAACCCGACCGGATGAGTGGACGGCAATGGTGGACGGGCCG
Source organism: Chromatiales bacterium (assembly GCA_026982395.1). Classification (GTDB taxonomy): domain Bacteria; phylum Pseudomonadota; class Gammaproteobacteria; order Thiohalospirales; family Thiohalospiraceae; genus DRMK01. The sequence goes on from JALSHD010000053.1 coordinate 3,227, forward strand.
TTGAAAAAATGGGCTGCGGCCATCGATTCAAAATTGAATAACTGTCGTTACAAAACCCTGGTGCATGGTGATGCCAAGGTAGCCAACTTCTGTTTTTCCGGTGATACCGGGAGAGTGGCCGCTGTTGATTTTCAGTACGTAGGCGGTGGTTGCGGTATGAAGGACGTAGTGTATTTGCTGGGGAGTTGCCTGAGTGAAGCGCAGTGCAAGCGGTGGCAGAATGAACTGCTGACATACTACTTCACCGAATTGAAACAGGCGCTGGCCGGTTCCGGGCTGGATCGGGATGAACTGGAGAGGGAGTGGCGCTCCCTGTTTGCGATCGCGTGGACCGATTTTTATCGTTTCCTCGACGGCTGGATGCCATCACACCATAAAATAAACGAATACACGCGGCAGCTTGCTGTTGAAGCGATTGCAGTTCTGGAAGCGGAATCACTCGCATTGAGGTAGAGAGTGCCTCTAAAAATGCACTTTTTCCGCGATAGTGGACTATCTCTAAAGGTACCCTGGTGATGAAAAAATTGAAAAACGAAGCTGAATTATACAAGGGAGCGATTGTAGCGGGGATCCGTTACGGTGAATCGCGGGGTGTTGTAGAGTTCGAGGCAACAGACTCTGCTAATGACAAGGCACTGTACATATACCGGCTGCTGGTTCATGACAAAATCATCCAGCCTCTGCCCGAAGAACAGGTCTCGGTTAAATCCATCAAGCACAAACTGGCGATCTGGCATTCAAAGTCCCTGGCCAAAAAAACTTGATCACTATGCCAACACAGCGACAACCGGGACGACTCTGAAGCCGGCAGGGCTGTTGGCTGGACAGTATAATTGTGGGCAGCTTGAACGGGAAAGGCCAACCCGAACGGGCTGGCCTTGTGGTATTTGGTGGAGGCGGCGGGAATCGAACCCGCGTCCGCAAGCACTCCGCCGTCAGCTCTACATGCTTAGCCTGGTCTTTGTGTTTGACCGTTTGCTACCCGACAGGCAGGG
>JALSHD010000054.1 GCA_026982395.1 Chromatiales bacterium
TGACGGCAGCGCCGCAGATCCACTGCCTGCGCGACCCCACCCGCGGCGGACTGGCCACCACCCTCAACGAACTGGCTTGCCAGTCCGGTGTCGGCATGAGCCTGCGCGAAGCGGCAATCCCCATGGACGAAGAGGTGCGTGCAGCCTGCGAACTGCTGGGTCTCGACCCTCTCTATGTAGCCAACGAGGGCAAGCTGATCTGCATCTGCGCCGCCGAAGATGCGAACGCGCTGCTGGCAGTAATGCAAGCCCACCCCCTGGGACAGCGGTCGGCCATCATCGGCGAGGTGGTGGCTGATGACCAGCATCTGGTGCAGATGGAGACCCGTTTCGGCGGCAGCCGGGTGGTGGACTGGCTGGCAGGTGAGCCGTTGCCGCGGATTTGCTGATGCGTATTCTGCTCCTCACCCACGCCTTCGACAGCCTCAGCCAGCGCCTGTTCGTGGAACTGCGGCAGACCGGACATGAGTTATCCATTGAATTCGACATCAATGAGCAGGTCACCGGGGAATCGGCTCGTCTTTCTCAACCTGAGCTGATCATTGCGCCCTTTCCGAAACGGAATTTCCCCATCCGATCTGCTGGAAGAGAGCGCCCAGATGCATGTACCTGGGACAAGGCGCCCCGCCTCGAAGGAGATGCCATGGAAGAATGGGTGGGGGCACTGCACCAGGGCAAGGCGGAACCCGTTTCCGTCCAGCATATCGTGCGCTCCTTCGATCCCTGCATGGTATGCACGATCCATTGAAAGGCGCAGCAATCCGGATCAGGGGATCGGTGCAGGGCGTTGGCTTCCGCCCCTGGGTGTGGCAACTGGCCCGGGCGCTCAAGCTCCGCGGCAGCGTGCGCAATGATGCCCGGGGGGTGCTGATCGAGATCTGGGGTGACTCCGAAAAGCTGAACCAGTTTGTGGATCACCTGGAGCAGGGGACGCCGCCGCTGTCACGCATCGAATCCATAGAATGCTCACCCTTGGTAGCAGGGCAGAACATCCCGGCCGATTTCATTATTGCCTCCAGCCGGGGAGGGGATGTCCGCACCGGCGTGGCCAGTGATGCCACCACCTGTTCCGAATGTTTGAGTGAGATCTTCGATCCCCATGACCGCCGCTATGCCTATCCCTTCACCAACTGCACTCATTGTGGCCCTCGTCTTTCCATCGTGCGGGAAATTCCCTATGATCGCGCCAACACCAGCATGGCGGATTTTCCCATGTGTCCCAGCTGCCAGGTGGAATACGAAGATCCATCAAACCGCCGTTTTCATGCTCAACCCAATGCCTGTGCAGATTGTGGTCCCCGTGTCTGGCTGGAGAAGGGGAGTGGAGATCGCCTGGCCCTTGAGGGGGAGGGTGTCATCCGCAAGGCGGCAGAGCTGATCGGTGAAGGGCGGATCCTCGCCATCAAGGGGATCGGTGGTATCCATCTGGCCTGTGATGCCGCCAATGAGTCGGCGGTTGATGAACTGCGCAGGCGGAAAAAAAGATACCACAAGGCTTTCGCTCTTATGGCCCGGGATCTTGAGATGATTTCCCGATATGCACGGGTTGATCCAACAGCTGCTGCATCATTGTCCGATCCTGCGGCTCCCATCGTCATTATGAGCAGCCAAGGCCAAGGGGAAACGCTGGCTTCGGGCATCAGCCCCGGCCAGAACAGCTACGGTTTCATGCTGCCGTATACACCATTGCATCATCTGCTGATGGCGCTGCTGGATGAACCGGTTGTACTGACCTCGGGCAATCTCAGTGACGAACCCCAATGTATCTCCAACGCGGAGGCGCGGGACAAGCTGGGCGGGATTGCCGATTTCCTTCTGCTGCATGACCGGGATATCGTCACCCGTCTGGATGACTCGGTGATGCGGCTGTCGGCCGGACGGCCACGAATATTGCGGCGGGCGCGGGGATACGCCCCGCAACCCATTTCTCTGCCCCCGGGATTCAACGGCTCCCGCAAGGTGCTGGCCATGGGTGCTGAATTGAAGAATACTTTCTGTCTGCTTGGGGAAGGGAGGGCAGTGCTTTCACAGCACCTGGGTGATCTGGAAAATGCATCTGTTTTCCGTGAATACCAGCGGATGCTGGAACACTATCAACGGCTGTACGATTTCGAGCCGGATCTCATCGTCGTGGACAAACATCCCGACTATCTTTCCGCCCAATTGGGCAGACGTTTGGCAGAAGAGAGGGGATTGCCACTGATCGAAACACAACATCATCACGCCCACATGGCTGCCTGCATGGCGGAGCACCAGCTGCCGGCAGACACTGAGCCAGTCCTGGGGCTGATACTGGACGGGTTGGGTTATGGTGATGACGGATCTATTTGGGGTGGCGAGTTTCTGCTGGGGGATTACCAGGAATACCGGCGGCTTGCTTCCTTTTCACCCGTTCCCATGCCCGGTGGCGCGATGGCCATACGGGAGCCATGGAGAAACTGTTTTGCGCACCTGGCAGCGGCGCTGGGCTGGGAGCAAGTGGAATCCGCCTATTCAGATCTGGAGCTCATTCAATTTCTGAAAACCAGGCCCCTGGCCAACCTCCGGAAGATGCTGGACAAAGGCATCAATAGCCCACCGGCATCCTCTGCGGGGCGCCTGTTCGATGCGGTGGCTGCTGCTGTGGGCTTGTGCCGCGAGAGAATTACCTTTGAAGGACAAGCAGCAATTGAACTTGAGGCGTTGTCGGAAGCCTATGTCGATGACTTCCGTTCAGCGGGTTACCCGGTTGATACGGGGGGAAAGCATCTGAACTGGGCGCCATTGTGGGAGGCTCTCCTGAACGATCTGCAAAGGGGGAGAGCGCCGGGTGTCATTGGTGCGCGTTTTCACAACGGCTTTGTCGCTGCCGTCTCGGAAATCACCGCAGCGTTATGCAGCGATTACTTGGTGAATACCGTTGTACTGGGCGGGGGTGTTTTCCAGAACCGGTTGTTGCTGGAAGGTGTCAGCCGACAGTTGCGGCAGCAGGGGTTCGCCGTTTTTGCTCCGCAACGGTTGCCGGCCAACGATGGTGGTTTGTCACTGGGGCAGGTGGTGATCGGCTGTCAGCGGTAAGAGATTCCCTGCCGGAAGGGGATGCAGATGGGGGTTTGGGCAATGTGTTTTCCACGATGCCGGGGGGTACTATCCTCCCGAATTGAGGGTATCAATTGAGGGTATCTCTAAAAATAGTGTTTTTTTTGCGGGAGCACGGAGCTGACACCGCTATCGCGGAAAAAATGCATTTTTAGAGGTGTCCTTGAGTTTTTGAGGTTCGAAGAAGTATGAAAGTTCAGGATGGTGTAGCGCATAACTCTCTGCCAGTTGCCCCGTTTCCCTGCGCAAGGTGGTGATCAGCTGTTTTTTACCTTTGGATGTGAAGCGGTTCGCCAGCGCTTTCCAGCCATGATTCTGCAGGACACGCAAGATCAACAGTTCCCTGTCCGAACTGGTGAGCCCTGTAGCGATATCCCGCTCCGCCAGCGCACTGATGACCAGCTTCCTGATTGATGTCATGCACACCTCGTAACCTCGCTTGCCAAAGGCGAATGAGGTGATATCCCGCCACTCCTGTGCAGTTAAAGTGGCGGGTGAATGCGGGATGTTTTGCAGCAGGCGCAAGGTTATCTCCGGTTCCAGATCGCACAGCGGATCCGTGAGCAGTGTCGGCAGCTGTTCCCGCAGGTGGGACTGGAGCTGCTGCCGCAGTTCCGTTCCCTGCGTCGAGACGGGGTGGAGCATGAATGCTGCATGGCTGCCACTGCTGGCCTCCTTGCGCAGCCCCAGGCGTACTGTGTGGAATGCTGTCCGGTGCCAGAAATCCAGCAGTTCCGGGGTGGCGCCGAAGCTGGTGCCGATGGTATCGACTCCCCTATCTCTCTCCCTGGCGATGATCTCTGTTACCAGACGGCTTCCCAGCCCGCGCCGTTGCGCCACCGGATGGACTGCCAGCCGCATAATCCGGGCATAGCGCAGCCGGGCAGCTTCGGGAAAACCGGCATGAACCGCCAGTGACTGTGCCATCAGATGGCCATGAATACGTCTTCGGCCCAGCCAGACCTCATTGGCCAGTGCCTCATCCAGTCCCCCCTCCTGAACCACCAGTGCCGTGGCAGCCGGATGGCCGTTATGGAGTAGTACATAGATGGAGAGTGCCGGCCCATCCAGCAGATTCCGCAGATCGCCCGGACGGGTGCGGTAGTGGGCCAGGATCAGCAGGCCGAACAGCTCGCTCAACAGCGGTTCACTGTTCAGCAGCTGGTCACGATTTAACTGCACCAGTTTACAGTTTTCCGGCGAGGCCTTCTTTATTGCGTCGTCGGCTGCCGGAGAGGCGTTCAGTAACAGGGTGCGGAAAGTGAACTGTTCCACCGGATCATTTTCCGCCCAGCGGATCGGCCGGGAGAGATGGAGCGCCTTCCACTCCGGCGTCAACCGGTTGAGTGTGTTCCGGAAACGGATGCTGAATCCCCGGCCGGTGCCTTCGTAACCGTGGATAGTGGTGGAAAACACGATGCGGGAGTAGTGCTTCAGCAGTCTCTCCAGCAGTGGGGCGGGGATGGCGGCGGCTTCGTCAATGAGTAACAGATCTGCTTTTTGCGGGTGCTGAATCAATGCATCCGGTGCGACAAAGCGGATTTGGCTGTTGTTCCAATGCAGTGCTCCCTGGCGGTTTTCCGCTTTTGGCAGCAGGCGGCTGGCCTGCTGGAAAACCACGGCAGCTGCCTCCAGACCGGGGGCAGTGACCAGAATCCGGCTCAACCCCTGTTGCAGCAGTTGTGCGGCGGCGATGCCCAAGGCGGAGGATTTACCGCGCCCACGGTCGGCGGTCAGTACCAGCGGCCGGCGCCGGTGCCCGTGAACCACGTGGCAGATGGCTTTTACCGCCAGTTGTTGATCGGGTGTACGGCAGATCCCGCTCGAGTCAAAAACTGTCGGTGGTGGCGGGGAGGGGAGTTCGGGGAGCTGGCTGCCCCGGTGAATCTGCCGGGCGGTGCCTGTGGTTGAGATAATCCGTACCAGCCGCTGCAGGAAACGGTTGCTGATATCCTTGTGGCTGAAGGGCCAGGTGGTGAAACGCTGCAAGGCGGGATCGGCATAATGGGGCCACTCCGTCAGCGGCGGGGTCAGCAGCAGTACCACACCTCCTCCGCGCACCATCCCGGTGGCAGCGCCAAAGCTGTCTGGATCGAATCCTGTCCAGGCATCAAATACCAAAGCGTCCAGCTCACTGCCCAGTCGGGGATGCAGCTTTTCGGCTGGCATGGCCAGGCCTTGTTCTGGCGGATTGGTTGTTACCCACAGTACCTGCCGGTAGTTTTTTTCTGCCAGCAGTTTGCTGGCTGTAGCGCGGCACCATGTGGCGCTGTCACTCAATATAAACAGTCGGCGGTGACGGGAGTCTTCTACCGTTGGTGTGGTTTCAGTCACGAACGGTTATTTTGAAGGGGCAGCAGCCACCAGTCTTACTTCACTGATGAAAATAATGAACGGAAAATTGCGGTTCAGGCTGTTGCTATGGAAGTTTTTCATGATTGCGCCGTTGGGGAATCTTATTCTTGCTCCGTCATCCAGCTGCTGAACAGGCGCGGCCAACCAGACCATAACTCCATCATCCATCCTTACCTGAAGATAACTGTACTGCTCCATTTTGATGTGTTCGGTAATGGTTCCTTCGTGGGGCAGCTCAACCTGTTTTTCCCTGGTAGCTGCCGCAATGGATTTTTGCCGTGCTATCTCCACTGGTGTTGCCAGGAAGCCGATCTCCCCTTGTTCATCAAAGGTGGCGTATGAGACGCTGTTGTGGAAGCCATCCTTGTTGCTTCCGCCGAGCAGATAGAGGATGTCATTGAGTACAACGGCAGTTGCCCCCTCCCGCGCAGAGGGCATCGGGGTGGTGTATTTCCAAGCTGACAAGTGCCCTTCTGCATCAATGTGGCTCTGTTCGATAGTGTCCAGGTAGGTGGCGCCGGCCAATCCTCCGATGGCGTAGATAAATCCGTTGTGTGATGCGGTAGCCAGACTGTAGCGCCCGGTCTGAAGAGGGGCACGCTTGGCCCAGGGCTGAAAGAAACCATCTTTCTCCTGTTTGCTCCACTCCACATCCCGAATGCCGCCGCCGGTCTCCTTGTTGTGACCGCCAATCATGTAGACGCCGTTGCCCGCACGTTCCACTCCATGTATATAACGCGCTACCGTCATCCGATCGTTTGCCATCAGCCATTCACCCAGTGTGCCGTCGGCCCTGATTTCGGCACGCTCGACGGTGTCCAGCAATATCCCGCCAAAACCGCCGAAGGCATAGATGTGATTGCCGATGACAGCCAGCTTTACGCAACGTCGCGGGATGTTGAGTCTGTTTTCTTCCAGCACCCATCGGCCCAGCGTGCCGTCCGGTTTGATCTCGGCCCGCTCCACGCTGTTGAGCAGCTTTTTCCCGTGCGGACCATGTGCCCCGCCAACCACATAGAGATATTTTTTATTGGCGACGGCGGAAAAATAGCCCCGTTCGATATTGAGTTCGGGACCAAACTGCCAGTCGGACAGCGTGCCGTCTGGCCGGGTGCGGGCATACTCGGAAGAGCGCATAAACATTTTGGCGGTTGATGCCGCTACATCGGCGCCAACCTTTCCCTTGACCACTTCACCACCGATTCCGCCAATCATATGGATAATACCGTTGGTGGCGTAGTGAGCCGCACCGGAACGAACCTCCCGCATGGGTGATGTTTCCCGCCAGGCCGCCAGCCACTCTTTCTGTTTTGCTGCGGCCGGCTCTGCGTGAGCTTCTGTCGGAGTTAGTGTGGTGACTGTTACTGCGATGAGGAGGAGCAACAACAACAAGAGGATGAGTGACGTGCTGCCGGATTGATGATTCATGATGGATGTTCTCTCTCACCGCTTCGACGGATTTGGATGGAGTGTGACGGTTCTAGGTTTTGTTTCCCATCACCTGACTTCTGATTTTTTCCATCAGTTCGGGAGTGATCTTTTTTTCACCCAGTTCAATGGCGCCCTGCTCAATTTTTTTTCTGGCGATCTTGCGGGCAAAGAAGGGGATTTTCTTTAGTGTTTCCAGGGCTTCGTCTTCCCAGATCAGATCATCATTGCTCATTTAATCAATGCTCCGTTGGTTTGTGAGGGAGAATGTGCAAAATACTATACCATGACTTTTTTCATGCCCCACCCTGCAGTATTTTGTCAACTGACGGTTCGCCACAGCATAACGCTACCCGTGACCAGCAGTATAGCGATGAAAGCCTTGTGCAGATGTGCGTTGGGTAACCGTTTCAGCAGATGGCTGCCGATGGCGGTGCCGAGAGTGGCAAGCAGGCTGAAGACGAGCACCATCGTAAACGGTAGTTGAAATGTACTTAGGTAGGCGATGGCGCCAGTAAAGGCATTGAGGGTAATCAGCACCAGCGAGTGAGCGACGGCGGCGGGAAAATCATTGATCCCCAGATAGATCAGGGCGGGAACCAGCAGGAAGCCTCCCCCGACTCCCAGAACGCCGGTTAGCAGCCCAATGGCAAGTCCGGTAATGGCGGCGGGGATGAAACGGAATACGCTGATCTGTTCGGTGAGGCTGACTCTTGTCATCCACCAGCTCACCGCAAAGATGAGCAGCGCAAACAGCCCGAGTTGAACTCGCTCGGGTATGACATGGGCCAGCAGGGATCCGGCTATGCTTCCCAGAATACCGGTAGTGCCGAAGGTGATCAGCAGTCCGGGCTGCAACAGCCGCCAGGCGCGCTGCTGCACTACCGCGGCAAATGAGGCGATGGCCACAACCCACAGGCTGATGCCAATAGCCTCCTTGACCGGTATGTGTGCCAGATAGATCAGTACCGGTACGGTGATCAGACCGCCGCCGGCGCCGAATAGCCCCAGCACGATGCCGATCCCAAGGGCTGCGGGCCAAAGTATCAAGCTCATGGGTAGAGTCCCTGTCTCAGTGCCACAGGCCGCTGATATGCCAGCGGGGAGGCCGTGTTACCGGGTGGTCAAGTCGTGATGCGGGTGTAAATGAGGCGTGTGTCAGGGGGATTGGCGGTTCTGCTCCGGCGGGGATCTGCAGCTCCCTCAGACGACGGATCCGTTCGGCAGTAGGAGGGTGGGTGCGTAACAGGGAGGGATCTGGAGAGTGCCGGCCAGGGAGGATGATCTGTTCCAGAAAGGTTCCCTGCTGCCGTTCGATCTTGATCAAGGCACGGGCAAGACCTTCCGGATCACCGGTCAGCATGACTGCATTGAGATCGGCATTGTATTCGCGTGTGCGAGAGAGTCCCAGTTGTGCCAGTGCGCTCAGACTGGGGGCAAAGATCAGGATCAGGATGGCAAACCAGTTTATCCCTACATTCGAAAATATCAGCAGCGGCAGATTCAGCAGCAGCAGAAACTGTCCGAACAGGGAGAGGGTGCTGGTGAGGCGGCTGAACAGATCGGCAAGCCCCATTACCCACATGTCATTGTGCTGGATGTGGCTCAACTCGTGGGCCAGAACTGCCACTGCTTCGCGGCTATCGAGAGTCCGCAACAGACCATCGGTGATGGCAATAGCGGCCTTGTTCTGGGTGCCCGTTGCAAAGGCGTTTACCATGCGGCTCGGCAGGTAGTAGAGCGTTGGTACATGCGGCAGTTTTGCGCGTCGACTCAGCTCTTTCAGAGCACTGTAGAGGGCCGGTGCCTGTTCCTGTGTCAGCCGGGTGGCGCGGTAGAGGCGCATCAGCAGTTCGGGGGAGGCAAGGGGGTTGAACAGAACCAGCACCACCACTGGCATCAATAGCCATACGATTCCACTTGCGCCCCAAAGCAGCCAGCCAAGCAGCGCCAGGAAGCCCCCCATCACGCTCAGCAACAGCAGGGAGTGGAGGCGATTTGTCAGCGTATGCTGATACCAGAGCTCAGCATTCATGTTCCACTATCCGCAGCCGGGTGCGTAGTGAATGGATCTCATCCATCAGCTCCATGACCAGTGCAGCACCGGCAAGATTGACTCCCAGGTCCTGTTGCAGATGCCGTATGGTCAATGCCCGCTGCAGACTGACAGCAGGGAACTGCCACTGGCCTGGCCCGGGGGAGAGCGGCTCCAGAACCCCTTCATCAACCAGTTCCATAATCCACTCGGCATGTACTGCACAGGCGCGGCACAGCTCACTCAGCGTTACCGTGTTCTCCTCATCGAGCAGTACTCCGGTCAGGATGGGCAGCATTTCGTTTCTCATGGCTACACTCCCAGTTCAGCACGTGGATTGAAGGCCAGCTCCCGCTCCATCTGGTGATAGAGCGCCTTTGCCTGCTCGCTGTCGGCCGGCGGGAGCACAATCTGCAGAACCACATAGAGATCACCCGCCGGTTTGTTGGGGATACCACGTCCCTTCAGACGCAGTTTGCGCCCGGCCTTTGAATTCGGCGGAATTTTCAGATCAACCACTCCGCCGGGTGTCGGTACTTTTACCTTTGCTCCCAAGGCGGCCTCCCAGGGGGCCAGCGGCAGCTCAATATAGAGATCTCGTCCCTCTATACGATAGAAGGGGTGCGGCTTGAATGCCACCTCCAGGTAGAGATCGCCGGCTGGACCCTTGCCCATACCGGGTGCCCCCTGTCCAGCAAGACGGATCCGCTGCCCCTGTTTGACCCCTTTGGGGATGTGTACCTTCAGGGTTCTCTGGCGGGTGTGGAGACGGCCGTGGGCGTCCAGCTCGGGAACCTGAAGGGTAATGGTGCGGTTGGCGCCGTGATAGGCATCTTCCAGATCGATAAGAATTCTGGCGTGGTGATCCTCCCCCCTGGCATGGTAGGCAGGCCCCCTTCCGCCACCGCCCGTGAACTCCCGTCCAAACAGGGTTTCAAAGAAGTCACTGAAGGCGGACGCATCACCGCCGGTAAATCCTCCGCCGCTGAATTCAAAACCGGTATTCCAGTCTGGTGGCGGATGGAACTCCTGGCCCGCCTTCCAGTTCGCCCCAAGCTGGTCATAGGCAGCGCGTTTTTCGGGATCTTTAAGCACTTCATACGCTTCCCCCACCTCTTTGAAACGGGCTTCCGCGTCAGCCTCCTTGCTGACATCGGGGTGATACTTGCGGGCCAGTTTACGGTAGGCGCGCTTGATCTCATCCTGGGTTGCGTCACGCTTGACGCCCATGATTTTGTAATAGTCTTTAAACTCCATCAATCGCTCCTTTTGGGGCCAACGCCGGCCCGGCTACAAGTCATATTGTACGCCCAAATGGCCGGGTTGATAGCAAGTGAACTGTCATTTGACCGCCACCTTGATATTGTGCCGCTGTTGGGCCACGATTTTTGGCAGCTCTATCCGCAGCACTCCTTTCCGGTAACGGGCACGAGCTTTGTCTGGTTCAACCTCGGCGGGCAGCTGAATGGCTCTCTCGAAGCTTCCATAAGCGCACTCCAGAACATGATAGCGCCCCTCTTCATGCTCCTGTGTTACCCGTTTTTCACCACGGATTATCAGTACATCATCCATGACCTCCAGGTCGAAATCTTCCCGCTCCATTCCCGGTGCTTCCAGCCGCGCCACCACCTGTTTGTCATCATCAAATACTTCGGCAGCCAGAATTCCCCACCCGGAGCTGCGGGCAGTGATCTCCCTGTTTTCTCTGCTGATTACACCGTCTTTCTCCTGACGAGGGGAGAAACGGGTGATTGCACTGGCGGCACGCCGGTACAGTTGTCGCCACCCCTCGGTAATGGTATCCCATGCGTGTGTAACACCATCTCGAACCTGTTGAAATGTTGGCATGACTTTTTCTCCTTTATGATATTGATACTGGAGTAATAGTGGCGGTTTGGCAGATTTCAACCAGGTTAACAGTAGTGTTTTATTCGATGATGGCGGTCTTCTGTTTTGTCGTGTATTTCCCGTATACATTGGTCGTCCGGCTGACAGGATTCAGCAGCTCGTTGCTGGTTTCATTTGGCTGAAAATCTCAGGGATCTTGATACGGGAAAATGGCAGACACAGTGGTTGCCGGTTGATATCTATCGGAATATCGTGTAGAAGTTCCCTGTGGCTATAACAAATGTGCTTGCCACGATAACCGATGAACAAACCAGTATTTCAGACGGACTGTCGAACCGCCTTACTACAGGTGTTCTCGTTATTTTGACTGACAACACAGGGGCTGAATCATGAAATTCAATAGCATTCTGCTGATTTCCATCACAATAATGTCCGCCAGCGTCGCCTTTGCGGGAGTAAAGCTGAAATATGATATTGAAGGTTTTATGAGTGCCTGTCTGGCGTCAGGTGATCTTTCACGCCCTGTTTGTGAGTGTACGGCAAACAAGGCGACCCGGGAGCTGTCTCCGGCCGGGTTTGATTTTCTTGTTGCTACTCTGAAAAAAGACAAGGAGAAGAGTCTTGCCCTGCGGCGCAAACTGGAACAGTCGGAGTTGTCAACTGCAGGAATGTTTATGTCGAGCGGCCCTGATATCTGTGCCAGGGAGCTGGGGCAGGGGGCAAACAAATGAGGAAATTCTCTCGGGCCCGTATCATACAGGTAATCTGTTTGCGCAAGCCGTATTGCCCGGATGATCACTGAACTGTCGGGCGATACGATTGAAATCGTCCCGAAGAGAAATAAAGCTGTCCACGATATCTGGATCGAACTGTTTTCCCCTTTGCTCCACGATCATTTCTACTGCGGTTTCATGGGACAAGGCCGGTTTGTATACCCTTTTGTTGATTAAGGCGTCATAGACATCGGCGATCGCCATCAAGCGTCCGCCCAACGGTATGGCCTCCTCCTTGAGGCCTTGCGGATAGCCGCTGCCATTCCATTTTTCATGATGGGTATGTGCGATGTCGCGGGCCATGTTGAGGAATGGAATTGAATCGGATTTCTCCCCGTTGTGTGGCAGGGCATTGCGACCCAATACGGCGTGAGTCTTCATCACTTCAAACTCCCACTCATCCAGTTTGCCGGGTTTGAGCAGGATGTTATCCGGAATGCCAACCTTGCCAATATCGTGGAGCGGAGCCGATTTGAACAGCAGTTCGATATTCTTTTCAGTCAGGAACTCCCTGAAACGTGGATGGTAGGCAAGGTTCAGTGCGAGACATTTGATATAGTGCTGGGTACGCCGGATATGATTGCCGGTTTCATGGTCCCGGGTGCCGGCCAATGCTGCCATACCGTGAATGGCGATGTCCCGGGTCAGGGCGATCTCAAGGGTGCGTTGCGCTACTTTTTTCTCCAGCAACCGGTTCTGGTTTTCCAGCGCATCCCGGGCCATTTTCAGGTTGAGCTGGGTCTTTACTCGTGCCTTGATAATGGCCGGACTGAATGGTTTGGTAATGTAGTCTGCTGCGCCAAGTTCCAACCCGTGCTGCTCATCTTCCACGGTGGTTTTTGTGGTGATAAAAATAATGGGAATACTGGCGGTCTGTCTGTTCTGTTTGAGACGGCGGCAGGTTTCATAACCATCTATTCCCGGCATCAGCACGTCGAGCAGAATCAGTTGTGGATGCGGGGCGGTGGAGACTCTTTTCAGCGCCTGATCGCCACTTTTGGCAATCAGGATTCGGTAGTCATCCTTCAGTACTTCAATCAGTGTATTCAGATTGAATCGTTCATCATCGACAATCAGTATGGTGTTTTTGTTGTTACTCATACAGCTGTTCCTTTTATCTCGTTGATGAGTTCTCCAGCATCCGGGAAATTATTGTTACGGTTTCTATGGCGTCATCAAACTCAAAGTCATTTACCCGGGTTGCAAGTTCCTCTGCAATCTCTGTGAGTCCCAGGCTGTCCAGTTGGACGATAATGGATTCGGTCAGCGTAATGGTAGTGGAATCGCCCCTGTGCAGCAGCTCCAGGAGTTCTCGGAGCTGTTGTTTCAGTTCGTTGGTATCGGGAGACAGGGTGGATACATTGCCCGGCTCCCGGGTTTGATGCATCTGTTTGTATCTGCCCAGTTGCGCCATTAACGGGGCAAGCAGTTTGTCCAGATTCTGAATGTGGTTTCCAATCGCCGCTGTATCGGCTGCTTCGTCGATTGCCAGCTCGATTGAACGGGCTGCCTGTTGCAGCTCTTCCGCGCCGAGATTTCCGGCCACCCCACTCAGGATATGGGCATGGCGTTTCAGCGAATCGATCTCATCCTGTTGCAGTGCATCTTTCATCAGCTCTGCCGCGTTGTGGTGATCATCATGGAATTCAAACAGAAGTTTTCGCAGCAATCGTTTGTTGTTTCCTGTACGGGGCAGGGCGCTGTCCAGATTGATGCCCGGGAGTTCGGGGAAATTGATTCCATTGCCGTTGACCGCTTCTGTAACTGTTGGAATCGAATCGGGTACTGGTTTGAGCCATTTGCCCAGCATGGCAAACAGCTGATCCGGCTCGATTGGTTTTGGCAAATGGTCGTTCATTCCAGACTGTAATGATTTGTCGCGGTCACTGGACATGGCATGGGCAGTCATGGCAACAATAGGCAGTTCGGAAAACCGGTTGTCGGATCGGATTCTCCGGGTAGCCTCGAATCCATCCATTTCTGGCAGCTGGATATCCATTAACACCAGATCATAGTGCCGTTTTTTCACGGCAGCTACGGCCTGAACACCATCTTCGGCAACGTCAACCTGCAGACCAAAATTTTCCAGCATGGCAATTGCAACCTGCTGGTTGATTTCGTTGTCTTCCACCAGCAGTATTTTTCCAGACAGTTTTTGCAGTCCCATGCCCCGTACCGGTTTCAGTTTATTGGCGACTGTTTCTCCGTGATTTCCAGTAACTATCCGGGCGATGGTTTCAAACAGCACGGACGGGCTGACCGGTTTGATAAGGAATGCATCCATACTTTCCTGCTTGGCCCGGTGCATGATCTCCTCTCTTCCGTAGGCGGTTATCATTATGATAGTAGGCATCTTTTTCAGATGCGGGTTTTTTCTGATCAGTCGTGTGGTTTCTATGCCATCTATCCCGGGCATTTTCCAGTCGACAAGAATCAGATCATAGGGGTTGTTGGAAGCGTTTTTCTTTAGTTTTTCAATGGCTTCCATTCCTGATTCAGCGACGCAAACCTCAATTCCAAATGACTCCAGCATGTCTCGGAAAACCTGGCGTACGGTAGCGTTGTCATCTATGATCAATGCACGCATGCCGTCGAAATTAACCTCCGGATAACGGGTACGCAATTTCGCCCCATCAGGGCGCTCGAACCGGCAGGTAAAGCGGAAGGTGCTCCCTTTCCCGGGAATGCTTTCGGCGCTGATTTCTCCATTCATCAGCTCAACCAGAAGTTTGCTGATCGCCAGGCCCAGACCGGTACCACCGTATTTTCGGGTGGTGCTGCTGTCTGCCTGTGAGAAGGAGTCAAACAGTCTGGCTATTTTCTCTGCCTCGATCCCGATACCGGTGTCTTTTACGAGAAACTCCAGTTCGCAGTGTCGGTGGTTTTCCTTGACCAGTTTGATACCGATAACTACTTCGCCTTGCTCGGTAAACTTTATGGCATTTTGGGTAAGATTAAGCAGTACCTGCCCTACACGAAGCGGATCACCTATCAGCATACGCGGTACATTCTGCTCCACCGAGAACAGGACTTCGATCCCTTTTTCTCCTGCCTTGATGCTGATCAGATCGGAGAGGTTTTGCAGGATGTCATCCAGATAAAACCGGGTGTTTTCTATCTCCAGTCTGCCTGCTTCGATCTTGGAAAAGTCCAGCACATCGTTAATAATTCCCAGTAGTGTATGAGATGATGTATTGATCTTGTTCAGATAATCCCTCTGCTGGGCGGTGAGATCCGACTGCAGGGCAAGATGGCACATACCGATAATCGCGTTCATCGGGGTACGGATTTCATGACTCATATTGGCGAGGAAACTGCTTTTGGCCTCGCTGGCTGACTCTGCCATCTCCTTGGCCTGTTGCAGTTCGATCTGCATCTGCTTGCGCTCAGTGATATCCTCCTGCGAACCCACCACGCGGAGGGGATGTCCCGCATCGTCTCTTTCCGCAATTTTCCCCTGGGAAAGCATGTAGCGATACTCACCATTTTTGGCACGCATGCGGAATTCATGCTGGTAGGTATCCCGGTTTTCGCGGATGGCCTGATCCACAAACTCGATTGCCTGTTGTTTGTCGTCCGGATGAAGAAGATCTTTCCAGGTGGATTCGGTTGCCGGCAGTTCGCCCGGTTTGTAACCCAGCATGGTCATGTAACTGGGACTGTAGTAGACGTTATTTGTTGTGATGTCCCAGTCCCACAGACCCTCCGATGTGGCTTCGGTTGCCAGCTGATAGCGCTCTTCACTGATACGCAGTTCTCTTTCCACTTTTTTGCGCTCTCGAATCTGTTTTTCCAGAGAGCGGTTCCAGAATATTGCAATAAGCAACAGAACTCCTGCCACGCTTGCTACGCCAAGAGCTGTTTTCCAGATTTTGCTTCTGTCTACGGTATATTCAAACCGTACAGCAAACCACTTGTTCTTGAATGCTTGTTTCTGCTCCGGTGTCAGTGATTTTATTGCCTTGTTCAGAATGCTCACGAGTTCTGGCCAGTCCTTGCGTACTGCGAAGGAGATGTTGTAGGTGAACATGGTGGGAGAGGCGACCTTGATATGCGTCAGCCCCCGTTTGTCGATCTCGTAAGCAGCCACGGCCAGATTGCCGATATACGCGTCTGCTTTTCCTGTGGAAAGTGACTTCAATGCCTGGCTGGTTGTATTGACCCTGATCAGGGTAAGGTTGGGAAAGGTCAGAGTCAGAAACTCCTCTACAGGATCGTCGGCCTCTACCAGGATTTTCTTTCCCATGAGGTCATCAAGATCGGTTATTATCTGCTTGTCATTTCGGGTAAATACTACCGCGGGGAAACTGAGATAGGGAATGGTAAAATCCAGATATTTTTCTCTATCTGGAGTTTTTACTGCTGCAGGGAGAACATCAATTTTTCGCTGTTTGGCCGTGTCGCTGACATGTTTCCAGGAAAGCCCTGGCTCCGGAGTCATGGTGACGCCCAGTTGGCTGGCGAAAAGGTTGACATAATCCGAGCTGATTCCCCGATACTTTCCTTCCGTATCAATAAATTCGATTGGGGCTGCAGCAGGATCGACCCCCAGTTTAATCCCCGGGTGTTCACGTAGCCATTTTTTTTCTTCGGCGGTGAGGCCAATGTTCTGTTTTTCCGGGGGATATTCTGCTGTGGTCGGGATCCACTTTCTGAGTATCCGGTTGTGCTCTTGCGAGGTAATGGAGTCCAGTCCTTTCTGCAAAATGGTCGCTAGTTGCGGCCAGTCCTTCCGCACCCCAAATCTGACGGCGGTACCTTTGAACACCGAAGCGAAAGCGGACACCTTGAGGTTGGTGATCTGGTTTTTTTCCATCAGGAAGGTGATAACTGCCTGGTTTCCAATGTAGGCATCCGCTTTTTCCACGGAGACAGCTTCAAGAGCGTGTCTTGTATCTTTAACCGTCAACAGCTGGATAGAGGGATAATTGTTTCCTAGTTGTTCGTGCAAGTAGAAACCATCTTCGACAGCTACGGTTTTTCCGGACAATGCATCGATGTTATCAATTGCTGATTTTTTTCTGGAAACTATAACTACGGGAACGTCAAAATAGGGTTCAGTAAACTCTATGAATTTGTTCCGTTCGCTGTTTTTTGCAACCGAACCCACCATATCGATGGTTCGTGCATGTATCTCTTTCAAGGTTTCGGGCCAACCGGGTTGCAGTAAGATCTGAAAATCAATCCCGGTTCGCTTGCCAAGCAACTCAAGGTAATCAGCCGTGATGCCGCGTAGTTTTCCCTGCTGGCCAACGAACTCGTAGGGTGGCCAGTTGGCTGCGGAACCAACTTTGACTGTTTTGTGATTTGCAATCCATTTTTTTTCGGCCGCTGTCAATTTTATGTCTGGTGGGCTAGCTACTGGGGTAGCGTAGTCGGGCATCCAGCGATTGATCAGTCGTGCGCGCTCTGTTTCGGAGATGGCGGAAATACCGGTTTCAATTGTCTGAATGAGTTTTTTCTGTCCCTTGGCAACACCGGCCCGAATTTCCACATTGAGCAGGGTGGCGGGAACAACACCTGCTTTCCCCCTGATTCCCACTTTCAGGAGGGCGAGTTCGGCAGAAGGAACATCGCTAATAAATGCATCGATCTCGTTGCGGGCCATGGCGATGGCCATCTTTTCCGCAGTAGCGTATGTTGAGATGCTGGCATCGGGAAATTTTTGCCGGATTAATCCGGACAGGGGAGGATAGGTTGCTATACGTGATTTTTTGAAAATATCGAACCGTGGATCATCAACGCCACTCAGTCGATAAAAAAGTTTTGCCGGTACACTGAAAAAAGGCGAGCTGAAATCCATGCTTTCAGCTCGCTCTTCGGAATAAAGCAGAACACCCTGGATATCTGCCTTTCCTTCCCTGACGTCCGCTATCGATTGCGCCATACTGCCGAGGCGGAAGTCAACCTTGTGACCGGTTTTTTCCGCCCATAAACGCCAGAATTCCACAACCATTCCCGTTGGTTGTCCGTCAGCATCCAGCGTGCTGACGGAGGCCATATCATCGGGGGCGGAGATGATGAGAGCTGTATTTTCTCTGTTATCGGTTGCCAGGGTGATTGATGGTGCCAGAAGTGACAGCAGCAACGCTGTTACTAGCGCGATGGTTTGGGTGTCCATTTCCCATATACCCGGGTTTACGTCCGCCATGGATAAGAGTTCATATTGTGCGAGCTGAGGTGATGAATCATATTATTGTTTTATAAAAACCCGATTTTGGCGGAATAGTTTTCTGATGGCAAGCATCGGATGGGACGTCAAATTTTTGTGCCTGCCGCATAGACGGTGTCTAATAACTGGTTTGGCGCATGTCAGGAAGACCGTGGTACAGTTGGCTTTTCTCCGGCGTATCGGATGCTGATTGATTTTAAACGGGTGTTCAGGGAGTTGAATTATGCAAAAGACAAAACTGTTTCTGTTGCTGTTGTTGCCACTCATGGCGCCACTGGTCGGGGTTGCCGATGACAGATTGAGTTATGATCGAATCAGTCTGAATGTTATAGCCAGTGAAGAGGTGGACAATGATACCTTGACTGCCATCCTCTATTATCAGCGCCAAGGGCGGAATACCAGTGAGGTGGCGGACAGGGTGAACCAGGTGGTTGGCTGGGGTGTGGAGCGTGCCAAACAGGAGCCGGATGTCAAAATACAGACACTGGATTATCAGACCCACCCCGTTTACCAGAACGGAAAACTGACCGGTATCTGGCGAGTTCGGCAATCAATCCGGCTACAGAGCAAGGATGTTGCCGGGTTGAGTACGTTGCTTGGTGATCTGCAGGAGAAGCTGGCAATCCAGCATATCGGCTATCAGCTCTCTGCCGACAAACGCCGTCAGGTGGAAGATGAGTTGACCAAAACGGCAATCACACGCTTCAAACAGAAGGCCGGGCTGGTCGCACAGCAGTTCGATGCCAATGACTTCCGGATTGTGTCGCTGAATATCTCGTCATCCGGCTCGGGAGGCCGCCCCATGCCGATGATGCGGGCAATGGACGTGATGGAATCAAAGATGGCGGCGGCTCCTGCGCTGGAGGCCGGTGAGCAGATGGTCCGGATTGGAATTGACGGTGTGATTGAACTGGTCAGAGAATAAGCAGAGCGCCGGCAAAGCTCCCAACCCTGGGATATTTAATGACAGGCTGTGGCGTGCCGGCTCGCAGACTGCATTGGCCCATTTTGCTGTAGAGCGGCTACCGCGGCGATGGGCTGCCTTGCTGCGAACCGGCTGAATACGATATGGATAGTCGCCGGGTTAATAGTACAAAAGCGCCGTGCTCTTCCTGCTTTCAGGGGGCGGGTAGCAACAGCGGTTTTTTCAGATGAATAATCTGCTTGTGGTTGTCGGCGTCCACAATGGTAATGCTGTTCACTCCCTCCGTGCCCTCCTGTAGAACCAGTTCTGCCGGTTTGTGGATCAGATGCTCCACATTCCTGTCATCCTTGCTCACCATATCTACGGTCACAATATCATCTTTCGGGTCGAAGCTGATGCCGGTCAGTGTGATCCACTCTGCCTCGATCTGGTCACCGATATCCAGCCCGGCCACCTCAATCTCCGTCAGGCAGGCGCCAAGCGCCTTGCTGAAGCGGTTGAAATAGTCTTCCCAGGTGGCCTTGTCGAGAGTCTTTGTATTCATGGCATTACTCCTTATAATTGGGTGTTGGTTGTCCAATAATCTCTATATGGGTACAGAGAACCAGGAATAAAAGAGGTGGCCGTACCTGCTTGATATTTGGCAGACAGCCTGAATGCTATGATGGAGAGGGACGGGTATACCCGAGGCCATAGAGCGTCTCTACTCGCAGAAAGAGCCCCTGTTCAGTGAGGTGTATTCCCATCTCTGTCAGATGCTCGTTGCGGAAACGGATTAGATCATCTTCAGAAAGCTGGCTCAACAGTCCGCGGAAACCGGCGTTCCATAAGAAAGACCACCACTCATCGACATCTTTCAAAAAGTAACTGACATCTTTTTTCTGCGTCCTGACTGCAGTGAATCCGGCATTCTGGAACAGTTTGGAAACAGCCTCTTCGCTGGCGATCCGTTTCCACATCATTTTTGGTGGTTCGATGCCATAACGCTCAATGCGCTGCACGAACAGCTCTACCAGTGGCGAGAACGAAGGCTCATGAAAAGAGCTGATTACCAGCCGTCCTCCCGGCCGGAGTCTGGTGGCAATCTGCTGCATTCCCTCCACCATATCTTCCAGGAAGAAAATACCAAAGCCACAACAGGCGGCATCGTAGTTATCTGATGGAAGATCGCCCAGCCCGGGCATCTCTGCAGTGAGAAACTGAATGTTGCTGATCTCATCTCTTTCCGCCTTTGCTCGCGCCTGCGATAGCATGTGCTGGGAAAAATCAACGGCAGTAATGCGGGCAAGCGGCTGCTGGTGGGCAACTGCGAGCGCGACAGCGCCCGTGCCGGTGGCAACATCAAGGATATGTTCACCTGCGGCCGGAGAGAGATAGTTGGCAAGATGTCGGGCACTGGCAGGGAAAAAGCGCAGAGCGTCACAATCGTAACCATTGGCAACGCTGTCAAAAGTTTTCTGGATCAGTTGCTTGAACTGAACAGATTCCATTTTCATCCCCCTGGCCGGATTTCTGCTCAGGATAATGGAAAAATCTGGACGCCGACAAAAAAAATTCTGCCACTCAGGGGCGAGCGCCGTTTTGTGTTGATGAAGAAAAAGCATGAAGAAACAGAAAGGTGACTACTCGGCAAGTAGTGAATAGCTTGTGTAACTGCTCAGATTGCTCCTGAAACGCACCAGATCAAGGCGGAAAATGTGAGTTTACAAAGGATAAAAGAGCATTTTGCAACGCAGAGATAGCGCGTTTCAGGATCAATCTGAATGGTTACACAGAAATTATGGTGCCGAGGAGAGGACTTGAACCTCCACGGGGTTACCCCCACTAGCACCTGAAGCTAGCGTGTCTACCAATTTCACCACCTCGGCAAAGGTCAGCGATGTGTTACTATATAGCAACAAGAGCGAAATTCTACCTGACTTTGTTTTATTGTCAATGTTCCGTCTCCCCACACACTGTTTGAATTTAGGATTACCATGACCGACGACACCCCTGCTTCGAAAGAACAAGATCCGTATGCCGAGCGCGAAGCTCAAAAGTATGAAAACCCCATCCCCAGCCGTGAGTTCATCATGGAGCTGCTTGAAAAGCGGGGGGTGCTGATGAACCGGACCCAGATTGCGCAGGAGCTGAAGCTGCAGAGCGATGAACAGTTCGAGGCGCTGCGCCGCCGTCTGCGCGCCATGGAGCGGGATGGCCAGCTGATCCGCAACCGCAAGGGCGGTTACGGGCTGGTGAGCAAGATGGACCTGGTGTGCGGCCGGGTGATCGGTCATCCGGATGGATTCGGGTTTCTGGTTCCGGACGAGGGGGGCGAGGATCTGTTTCTGAGCGCGCGTGAGATGCGAGGCGTTTTCCATGGCGACCGGGTGATGGCCCGGGTGGCCGGGATCGACCGCCGCGGCCGCCGTGAAGGCAGTGTGGTTGAGGTACTGGAGCGCAATACCCACAGTGTGGTGGGACGCTATTTTGTCGAGGGCGGGGTCGGTTTCGTGGTGCCGGACAACAAGCGGCTGGCACAGGATATCCTGATAGCCAGGGATGCGGATGGCGGCGCACAGCCGGATCAGATAGTCACGGTGGAGATTATCGAGCAGCCCACCAAGCGCAGTCGGCCGCTGGGGCGGATTGTCGAGGTGCTTGGCGACCATATGGCTCCGGGGATGGAGATCGAGGTGGCGATCCGCGCCCACAACCTGCCGCTGGGCTGGCCGCCGCAGCTGGAGGAGGAGATCGCCGGTCTTGACGAGCAGGTGCCGGAAGAGGCCAAGCGGGGCCGGGAGGATCTGCGCCAGCTGCCGCTGGTGACCATCGACGGTGAGGATGCCCGGGATTTCGACGACGCGGTGTTCTGCCGCGCGGTGCAGGGGGGCTGGAAGCTGCTGGTGGCCATCGCCGATGTCTCCTCCTACGTCTCGCCCGGCACCGCGCTGGATGACGAAGCGCGGGAGCGGGGCACTTCGGTCTACTTCCCGGAGCGGGTGATCCCGATGCTGCCCGAGGTGCTCTCCAACGGCCTCTGCTCGCTGAATCCCGATGTGGATCGGCTCTGCATGGTGTGCGAGCTCTCCTTCAACAGCGCGGGAGAGGTGACCGGCTACCGCTTCTTCGATGCGGTGATGCGCTCCCACGCCCGCCTGACCTACACCGATGTTGCCGCCATGCTGGTGGATGGGGATGAACCCCTGCGCCGCCGGCACAGCGAGCTGCTGCCCCATCTGGAACAGCTCTATGCGCTGTTTCAGGCGCTGCGCAAACAGCGCGAGCGGCGCGGGGCGATGGATTTCATCACCACCGAGACCCGTATCGTATTCGGACCGGAGCGCAAGATCGAGCAGATCGTGCCGCTGGAGCGCAACGAGGCGCACATGCTGATCGAGGAGTTCATGGTGGCGGCCAACGTGGCGGCGGCCGATTTTCTGCTCAAGAACAGAATCCCCGCCCTCTACCGGGTACACGAAGGGCCGACAGCGGAGAAGCTGGAGGCGCTGCGCGAGTTCCTCGGCGAGCTGGGGCTGCAGCTGGAGGGCGGCGAAAAACCGCAGGCGCGTCACTTTGCCAGACTGCTCAACCAGATCAAGGAGCGTCCCGACGCCCATCTGATTCAGACCGTCCTGCTGCGCAGCATGCGCCAGGCGGTCTACACCCCGGACAACGAGGGCCATTTCGGGCTCGCCTTCGACGCCTACGCCCACTTCACCTCACCCATCCGCCGCTACCCCGATCTGGTGGTGCACCGCGCCATCCGTCACATCCTCTCCGGCAGAAAGCGGACCCAGCTGCCATGGTCCCACGAGGATATGGTACTGCTTGGCGAGCACTGCTCGATGACCGAACGGCGCGCCGACGATGCCACCCGTGATGCCGTGGACTGGCTCAAGTGCGAGTATATGATGGACAAGATCGGCGAAGTCTATGACGGCGTGATCAGCAGCGTCACCGGCTTCGGCCTGTTCGTCGAGCTGGAGCAGATCTACGTGGAGGGGCTGGTGCATGTGACCGCGCTGGGGAACGACTATTTCCACTTCGATCCCGCCAAACACCGCCTCAGCGGCGAGCGCACCGGCAAGAGCTACCGCTTGGGCGACAAGATTCAGGTCAAGGTGGTGCGCGTCGATCTCGACGAGCGCAAGATCGATTTCGAGCTGGCCGAACCGGCAGCAAGGAAGGAAAAGTCCAAAAGAAGACGCAAGCGCAGGCGCTGATGGCGGCAGCGGAACGGCAGGATCGGATCTATGGCCTGCACGCGGTGCGCGTGGCGCTGGAGCGGGGGCAGGTCAGGGAGCTGTGGTGCGACCGGCAGCGCCATGACGAGCGCATGGAGGCGATTCGCCAGGCGGCGCGGCAGGCCGGGATCGCGGTTCAGGAAACCTCCCCCAAACAGCTGAACGCCCTGCTGCCCGAGGTGCGGCACCAGGGGGTGATAGCCACCCTGCACCCGGCCCGGGAGTGGGGCGAGCGGGATCTGGAAGAGCTGCTGCAGGGTCTCGCCCATCCCCCTTTCCTGCTGGTGCTGGACGGCGTGCAGGACCCGCACAACCTGGGCGCCTGCCTGCGCAGCGCCGATGCGGTGGGGGTGGACGCGGTGATCGCCCCGCGGGATCGCGCGGCCGGTCTGACCGCCACCGTGCGCAAGGTGGCCTGCGGCGCAGCGCAGAGCGTCCCCTTCATCCGCGTCACCAATCTGGCGCGCACCCTGCGCCATCTGCGCAGCTCCGGAGTCTGGCTGATCGGCACGGCCGGAGAGACCAACCGCGAGCTCTACCAGACCGACCTGACCGGTCCGCTGGCCATCGTGATGGGGGCAGAGGGGCGCGGCCTGCGCCGCCTGACCCGGGAGAGCTGCGACCTGCTGGTGAAGATCCCCATGACCGGCGTGGTGGAGAGTCTCAACGTCTCGGTTGCCACTGCGGTCTGCCTGTACGAGGCGCTGCGTCAGCGGCGTTTGCAATGAGCGAGTGGTATGTCTACATGGTCCGCTGCGCCGATGGCACGCTCTATACCGGCATCGCAAAGAATATCGAATCCCGTATCGCACAGCACAATGCAGGGCAGGGGGCCAAGTACACCCGTGGCCGGCTGCCTGTCCATCTAATCTATCAGGAGCTTGCCGGAAATCGCGGCGCAGCACTGCGGCGGGAGCTGGAGATAAAGCGTTTGCCGGCGGCGGAGAAACAGCGGTTGGCGGCCCAGTTATCGATTCCGGGTCAATAATTGCGGCCTCCTGTTGTTGACTTTCCGGAGGAGCGGACTAAAGGTTATACAGGTTGCTTCACTTTTTTCCCCGGAACGGCAGAGCACGAGGTGGACAGACAATGACCAGCCACGGCAGGGTTATCGGTATCGTCGGAAGCTATCGCAAACAGGGCATCGTCGATTCGGCGGTCAGTGAAATTTTGCGGGCGGCGGAACAGCAGGGGGTGGAAACAAAAAAGATCTATCTTCTGGATCGGCACATCGAGTTTTGCACCAACTGCCGCACCTGCATGCAGGAGCCCGGTGAGGCGCGCGGAAAATGTGTTCTGGAAGATGATCTGGAGGGGCTGCTGACAGAGATAGAGCAGGCTGACTATCTGGTTATCGGTGCTCCGGTAAATTTCTCCAACGTCAACGCCCTTACCCGAAGGTTCATGGAGCGCTGCGTCGGATTTGCCTACTGGCCGTGGGAAAGCCCGGCACCGAAGATAAGAAAACGCGCCAAAAACAAACGGGCAGTACTGGTATCCGCCAGCGGCGCCCCGGCATGGATGAGCAGATATTTTACCGGCACACTGGGTGCGCTGAAAAAAATGGCAACCCTGTTTGGCGCCAAACCGGTCGGGGTGCTCTGGGTCGGCCTCGTCAACAGGGAGCACATGGAACTGCCGCAGAAGAGCAGCCTCAAGGCACGTGTTTTGGGAAGGAAGCTGGTTGCAAATTGATGTTGGAACAGTTTCTACTCATTCGTTTTTTTTACCACCATCCAGCGTTCGCACCCCTTTCTCGATCTGCTCGGCACTCTCCAGTGTCTTGCCGGTGTCGATGCCCATTTCGGTGAATTTCCGGGCGCCGGGCAGGACGCGGCTGTCGAAGGAACCGACCAG
>JALSHD010000055.1 GCA_026982395.1 Chromatiales bacterium
CTCAAGAACCCGCCCGTGGCAGGCGCCAGTGTGCCCGACTACTTCGACGAGATGCTGGAACGCATCCGCGACATCCGTGCCAGCGAACGACGCATGTACCTGCGGGTGAAGGAAATCTTTGCCATGGCGGGCGACTACGACCCCGCCTGGCCCGAGACCACCAAGTTCTTCAGCATCATCCAGAACAAGCTGCACTACGCCGCCACCGGCATGACCGCCGCCGAACTCATCCAGCGCCGCGCCGACCACGAACTGCCCAACATGGGCCTGACCTCCTGGAAGGGCGACGAAGTGCGCAAGACGGACGTCACCACCGCCAAGAACTACCTTACCGAACCGGAAATCGACGACCTCAACCGCATCGTCGTCATGTGGCTCGACTTCGCCGAAGACCAGGCCCGCCGCCGCAAACAGATCTTCATGCAGGACTGGGAACGCAAGCTCGACGAATTCCTGGCCTTCAACGAGCGCAAGGTGCTGCCTAATGCCGGGACAGTCAGCAAAAAGGCAGCGAATGAACACGCCCGGCAGGAGTATGAGCGGTTTGCGGAGCGCAGGCGAGAACACAAGGAAGCCATTGGCGAAGCAGAAGCTGTCAAAGTGCTGGAAGACACCGCGAAACGGCTTATGTCGAAGAAACCGGGGAACGAGACATGAGCAGGATCGTTCGGTTAGGTGATATTGCCAAAATTTACTCGGGAGGAACCCCGTCTCGCTCTAATCCAGCTTATTGGGGCGGCGATATTCCATGGGTAAAAACAACACAGATTCAAAACTGCCTCATTAAAGAAGGCGATATTGATGAATGGATCACTGAAGAGGGGTTGAAACACTCTTCCGCAAAAATGGTTCCCA
Organism: Chromatiales bacterium; assembly: GCA_026982395.1. Classification (GTDB taxonomy): domain Bacteria; phylum Pseudomonadota; class Gammaproteobacteria; order Thiohalospirales; family Thiohalospiraceae; genus DRMK01. Next base: position 856 of record JALSHD010000055.1, read on the forward strand.
AAGGCTCTATTCTGATGGCCATGATTGGGCAAGGAAAAACTAGAGGCCAAGTTGCGGTTCTCGATATCAACGCAACCACGAACCAAAATGCGGCAGCCATACAGCTAAAACCCGGATATGATCGAGACTATATCTATCAACAGCTATTATTTCGTTACGAACACATAAGAAATATTAGCAATGCAAGTGGGCAGCAGAATCTCAACCTGGAAATAATACGATCAATTGTATTTCCTGCGCCAGCACGATATGAACAAGCCGCCATCGCCGACCTGCTTTCCACCTGGGATGCCGCCATCGAAAAGACCGAGAAGCTGATCGCGGCGAAGGAAAAGCGGTTTTTGTGGTTGCTCAGCCGCCTGATTTCCGACAAAGTTCATCCCCGTGGACACATTCGTGATTTTGCTACAGAAGTGTCAAACCGAAACCGTGACGGAGCAATCAGCCAGGTGCTCAGCGTCACCAACCACAGCGGCTTTGTACTGCCGGAAGATCAGTTTGAACGTCGGGTTGCCAGCAGCGACTTGAGCAATTACAAGATCGTCCGCCACGGCCAATATGCCTACAACCCGTCGCGCATCAATGTCGGCTCCATCGCTCGCCTGAATGACTGGGAAAAAGGTGCTCTCAGCCCGATGTATGTCGTTTTTGAGATTGATGAGGAGAAAATCGATTCCGACTTCTTCCTGCATTGGCTGTCATCCCACGAAGCAAAGCAACGCATCAAAAAAAGCGCCCAAGGCAGTGTGCGCGAAACGGTAAGTTTCGGTGACTTTGCAGCCATCCCGTTTCCGCAGCCACCACTTGATAAGCAGCGGGAAATTGCGGAAATGCTAAATACCGCTCGGAAGGAAATGGAATTACTGAAAACCTTGGCGGATTTCTACCGCCAACAAAAACGCGGCCTGATGCAGAAACTGCTTACTGGCGAATGGCGAATAACTACAGCTATGGAGAAAAAACAATGCGGATAGGTCTCTTTTTTGGCGCAGGCGCCGAGATTTGTTACGGGTTACCGAGCGGCGGGAAATTTGCTATCGACTTGTTTCGTCAAGACACAAGCCAATACAAAACTGCACTACGAGAACAGTTACGTAAAGTTAACGCCATGTCACCCTATGCTACTAATTGGCTTCCTCAGGGGTTTCTGGACAAAAGAATTCATGCTTTTGGAAGAAACGAATTTACAAGTCTTATAGAATCATCAATCGAATACAGAAAAACCGAGATCATCCGGAGGTTAAATCAATTTGATCGAGAGTGCGACAAAGCTATAGAACAGCTTGGTATAGATCGTCGGGAGTTATCAAGCAAATTTGAGGCAGTAACCAGTCATGGATTAGGAGACAACCTATACACACAGGTTATCAGACTAAATGAGCTTCTATCTGACGATGTTGGGATATTTGGCTCTGAGTTTTATTCGGCAATGCTGGATATCCTCCGCCAAGAAGAAAATATTGATGACCTAAAAAGATATGTGACGGCGTTCCTACAACTTCTGGTCGGCGCACATGGCCAAGACTTGGTGCAAAGACTAAACCAGGAACTTTTTGAGGTCGCACCGGATGATATCCCAATATTCGATGACATATCTGGCATGTTTCGCCTCGAGTTCAATAGAGTCGGAAGCACCGCCCTCGAATTGCTTCTTGAGGAACGCCGGAACTTTGCAGCTGATGATGACGCACCTATCACATCATTTCTGTGCGCCATAGCCCAGCAGGTTCTTGAAAACCTTTTTACAACTGTGCTGGATTACCAAAAGCTGATCGATGACCATTTTCGTTACCTGTTTTCACCAAGTACAGAATGGGCGAAATTCACTCGGATGGTAATTTTTTTACGTGTTGCGAGGGATTATATTGCAGAACAATCACCAGATCTGGCTGGATTGCCGGAAGATGGCTATTACCATGATTTGGCGAATATTTCAGACATCAATTTGGAAGTTTCGGCTGCTGGCACCGCAAACTACAATAGCCTTCTTGAGGCCAGCACAAGGGATATTGGCCTTGATATACCAGAAGTTATGCACCTGAATGGCAGCGTGACGGATTATTACAACCCTTATAAAAACTCTGTTACCACTTGTGAACAACCTGGCGACTGCCCTCTGGATCAAATTCATGTCCCTTTTATCCTCACCCAAAGCGGATTAAAACCACTTACTTCAGTCGCCATGTCCAGGCGCTATGTGAAATTATTCGATGCGTATAAAGAATCGGATGCAATAGTGGTGGTTGGTTTTGGCTTTAACTCAGATGATAACCACATAAACGGCTTATTCCGTGAACTTATTGAGTCAGAAGGAAAACCTTTGTACTGGGTAAGTCGAGCCAGTTCCGGCGCAGAACAAGAACAACAGCGCAAGCTTATGCGCAACCTAAGAATTGATCCGGCACATCGTGATCTCATCCGCGTGGTTCCCGTAGATGACGCGCGTCAAATTAACGGCAAGATCTGGCTGCGTCACATTTCTGAAAATCTTGGAGCAATGGATAGCACGGATGACTAACATGAAAGGCTTCCGCTTCAACGAAAAATACCTCTCCCAGATTCCTGCTCTGCAACAACTCATCAACCTGGGCTTCGAGTATCTGCCGCCGGATCAGGCGCTGGTCGCGCGCCAGGGCAAGACCAGTAACGTTTTGCTGGAGGACGTACTGCGCGAACAGTTGCGCAAGATCAACCGCATCCACCACAAGGGCCGGGACTATCTGTTCAGCGAGGAGAATATCCAGTCGGCGGTGCAGAAGCTGAAGAACGTCAAGTACGACGGCCTGTTGAAGACCAATGAGGCCATCTACGAACTGCTGACCCTGGGCACGGCGCTGGAGCAGACCGTGGAGGGCGATACCCGGAGTTTCAACCTTCGCTTCGTGGACTGGGACGACTGGCGCAACAACCGCTTCCATGTGGCGGCGGAGTTCAGCGTGGCGCGCAGCCGCAGTACGGAGACCGCGCGGCCGGATATCGTGCTGTTCGTCAACGGCATCCCCTTTGCGGTCATCGAGTGCAAGTCGCCCAAGGTGGAGGTGGAGCAGGCCGTCTCCCAGTCCATCCGCAACCAGCGCGACGAGTATATTCCCAAGCTGTTCGTTTATGCCCAGCTGGTGATGGGGCTGAACAAGAACGCCGCCCGTTACGCCACGGTGGGCACGCCCGCCAGATTCTGGTCGCTGTGGAAGGAGCGGCAGGACAAGGAAGAGGCGGTAGCAAAAAGTATTCACCGCGTACTGCCGGATGAGGAAAAGGACGCCCTGTTCTCGGGCGACTTCGCCACCGCCCGCCGGTTTTTCGATGCGCTGGAGGCTGAGGGTGATCGGGAGGTTACGGAACAG
>JALSHD010000056.1 GCA_026982395.1 Chromatiales bacterium
ATCGTTTTCATCCGTTGATCATGAGCGACTTCAAGACCTATTTCAGGCTCATTTTATGCTGGAAACAGCTTCCTTCTCTTCAGGCTCATTTCATATTGGAAAAGACTCTGGTTAGCTGAATGGTTACCTTCATGATATAACTGTCCTCCCTCATGAATAGATACCAGCTCGACAAGCAACAGATCCAGCGCTCCTTCAACCGGGCGGCTGCACGTTATGACGAGGTTGCCGTGTTGCAGCGTGAAGTGGGTGGGCGCATGCTGGAGCGCATGGAGCTGATCCGCCATCAACCGGGCTTAATCTTGGATATTGGCGCGGGGACTGGTTATTGCAGCCACTCACTTCTGCAGCGCTACCGGAAAGCGGTGGTGGTATCCGCCGATCTGTCACCCGCAATGCTTCGCATCGCGGCTGGCCGGGGATCGGTCTGGGAGCGTTGGCGGCGACGCCATTTTTTCGTGACTGCGGATATGGAACAACTTCCCTTTGCGGATGCCTGCGTGGATCTGCTGTTTTCCAACCTCACCCTGCAGTGGTGCCTCGATCTGAAACGGGCCTTCAGCGAGATACGCCGGATATTGAAACCGGGGGGCCTGCTGATGTTCAGTACCTTCGGGCCGGATACGCTCAAGGAGCTGCGTGAGAGCTGGCGGACAGTGGATGACTACACTCATGTCAGTGCCTTTGCGGATATGCACGATATCGGCGATCTGGTGCTGGGCTGCCAGTTTGCCGATCCGGTAATGGACAGTGAACAGTTCACTCTGACCTATAGTGAGGTCAGGGAGCTGATGTGGGATCTGAAAACCCTGGGGGCGCACAACGCCACTGCCGGACGGCAAAGGAGTCTTACCGGCAAACAGCGGTTCGCCCGCATGACAGAAGCCTATGAAAACCACCGGCGGGAAGGGGTGCTGCCTGCTACCTACGAAGTGATATATGGTCATGCCTGGGCACCCGAACTGTGCGTATCGCGACCGGGTAAAGGCGAGGAGAACACTGTTTCACTGGCGCAGATGCGTTCGGCCATAAGGAGACGCAACCCATGAACGGACTGTTTGTTACCGGCACAGATACAGAAGTCGGAAAAAGCTTTGTTGCCTGCGCACTGCTGGCGGGGTTTCGTCGGGCAGGACTGCGTACCGCAGCCATGAAACCGGTGGCCAGCGGGAGTGAGTTCACGCCATCGGGTCTGCGCAATGACGATGCATTGCAGCTTGCCGCGCAGATTGACTGCACACTACCTTATAACATTATTAACCCCTACACATTCCAGCCGGCAATTGCCCCGCATATAGCAGCGGAACTGGCTGGAGTGTCGATGGATTTACAACGAATAAATGCGCTGTATCAGGACATTAGCGCCCAGGCAGATATATGCGTGGTGGAAGGGGCAGGGGGCTGGCTGGTTCCGCTCAACAGCTGCGAGACCATGGCTGATCTGGTGGTTCAACTTGATCTGCCTGTGGTGCTGGTAGTCGGGATGCGTCTGGGGTGCCTCAATCACGCCATGCTGACAGCAGAAAGTATTTTGGCCCGGGGTGTTCCGCTGGCCGGATGGATAGCCAATCAGGTGGTGCCGGGCATGGCCTGTCTTGAGCAAAACATCGAAACCTTGCGTCAATGGTTGCCTGCCCAACTGCTGGGGGTGGTTGAATATCTGCCCGGCACTTCCCCGGAAAAGGTGGCGGACAATCTGGATATTGCCAGACTGACGGAATCGCTAAATGGAGTACCCGCGATCACAAAATAAGGCCAAATAACACCGCTTTTTTTGTGTTATGTCAAATACCGCACTTGTCATGCCATTAGACATTCACTACCATAGCTGGCGTATCACCAAGTAGAGAGCCGGCATCCGAAAAAGTTCCCCATCTGGTGTATTTTTTATGGCAGATGGTATTCGTCTCAGGTGATCGGCACCATTTTTTCAAAACGGAGGAGACTACTCGTGGAAGCGACGGAGAAATATAATTTCGATGTCGTCAGATGGTTTACCATCATGGCGGTCGTCTATTTAGTCGTGGGTACCCTGGTGGGTGTCATAATTGCCGCGCAGTTGGCCTGGCCGGTGTTGAACTTCGACATCGCCGAGTTGACGTTTGGCCGGTTGCGACCCCTGCACACCAATGCGGTGATCTTTGCCTTCGGTGGTTGTGCGCTGATGGCAACTGCATTCTACACAGTACAGCGTACCTGCGGTGTGCCGCTGTGGAGTAACAAGATGGCATGGTTCACCTTTTTCCTGTGGAACATCATCATTGTTTCCGCAGTGATTACTCTGCCGCTGGGGATTACCCAAGGCAAGGAATATGCCGAACTGGAGTGGCCTCTCGATATACTGATTGCCATTGCCTGGCTGACCTACTCGTTCAATTTCGCGATGACCATCGCCAAGCGCAAGACTTCCCATATCTATGTGTCCAACTGGTTCTTCCTGGGCATGATGGTAATGATTACCTACCTGCACGTGGTCAACAGCCTGGCCATTCCGGTCAGCCTGTTCAAATCTTACTCTATCTTCTCTGGAGTACAGGATGCGATGATTCAGTGGTGGTGGGGACACAATGCTGTGGGCTATTATTTGACTGCCGGCTTCCTGGGCATCATGTACTACTTCGTACCGAAACAGGCCAACCGGCCGGTATTCTCCTACCGCCTGTCGGTTATCCATTTCTGGGCACTGATGTTCGGTTATGTATGGCTGGGTGCGCATCACCTGCAGTACACCGCTTTGCCTGACTGGACCGGTTCACTGGGTGCTGCCGTCTCCCTTGCCATGATCATCCCCTCCTGGGGTGGTGCGGTGAACGGTATGATGACTCTCTCCGGAGCCTGGGACAAGCTGCGTACCGATTACGTACTTCGCTTCCTGGTCATGTCTCTGGCTTTCTATGCCATGTCCACCTTTGAAGGACCGGTTATGTCCTCCAAAACCGTGAATGCATTGTCCCATTATACCGACTGGGGAATTGGTCACGTTCATTCCGGCGCGTTGGGCTGGGTGGTAATGGTTGCAGCCGGCGCGCTGTACCATATGATTATGAAGTTGTGGAATACCGAAATGTACTCCGACAAACTGGTCAACCTGCACTTCTGGATGGCTACTATTGGCGCGGTAATTTACATTGTTGCCATGTGGGTGTCCGGTATCATGCAGGGATTGATGTGGCGTGATTATGACGCATTCGGTACCTTGAGTTACACCTTCGCCGAGTCAGTTGCGGCCATGCATCCCTATTATGTGATGCGTGCTGTCGGCGGCGCGATTTTCTGGGCTGGTGGTGCAGTCATGTTGTTCAACATGATTATGACCATTCGTATGGCCAGTGCGACCCGCGGCGTTGGCGCCCCCGCCAGAGCCTGATGGCAGAGAAGGAGTAGAAATCAATGTCAAATGAAATTCATTCAACAAAATTTCAGGACAAGGTCGAAAGCAATGTCTTTGTCATGTTCGTTATGTTGGCAATATTGCTCTCGGTTGGTGGTCTGGTAGAGATTGTTCCCCTGTTCTATCTGAAGGGGACCATGGAGCACAATCAGCACCCTGAGATCGTATGGCAACGAAAGGATGGTCAAACCCTGGCAGACTGGAAGCCGGGCGATGGTATCCGTCCCTATACGGCGCTGGAGCTTGCTGGTCGGGAGGTCTATATCCGTGAAGGGTGCTATCTGTGTCACTCGCAGATGATTCGGCCGTTCCGCGACGAAAAAGAGCGTTACGGCCACTACTCGCTGGCATCCGAGTCAATGTACGATCATCCATTCCAGTGGGGCTCCAAGCGTACCGGTCCTGATCTGGCGAGGGTTGGCGGAAAATACTCTGACGAGTGGCAGCGCCAGCATCTGATTGCTCCGCGTTCGCTGGTGCCTGAGTCGGTCATGCCCAACTATCCTTGGTTGGCGGAAAATATGCTTGATGGACAAATTGCAGTGAAAACGGTGGCTGCAATGGCTACCTTGGGCGTTCCCTATACTGCGGATGACTATGGAGCTGATTTTTCCGGTGCTGCTGCGGAGGTTGAGGGAAAGACCGAGCTGGATGCGATAGTGGCTTATCTGCAGGTATTGGGAACCATGGTAACCTTTGAAGAAGGTGTGGATTATCGTGAGTAGTCTCGCAGAATATTTTCATACGGACTGGGCGGCGCTGACGTTGAATGACTGGATTGGTCTGATTACGACAGTTGTCGTCTTTATCCTGATGATTATTGCGTATATCTATGTATTCCACCCGGCCAACCGGGAACATCTGGAGACACGCAAATATATTCCGCTGGATGATGACCGTTTTGAGACGGAGGATAAAAGATGAGTGATAAAAGTAATCCGTACAAAGTTCCCACTACCGGGCACGTATGGGATGATAATTTGGCTGAGTTGCTGAATGAGCCACCCAAATGGTGGATGATTGGCTTCTGGGCCAGTATGGCGCTGGTAGTGATTTACTGGTTGATCTATCCGTCAATTCCGCTGGTGAACAGCCACTTCAAGGGAATCATGGGATGGACTTCCATCAAGGAACTCAAGCAGGATATGCAAGCCATCGAGCAGGTGCGCGCCAAGTATGAGAACAGGCTTCCCGGTATGTCGGCTGCCGCCATTCTGGCGGATGACGAGCTGACCCAGTACGTTGTCCGGTCTGCCAAGGTGCTGTTTGGTGATAACTGTGCGGCTTGCCATGGTACTGGAGGGGCGGGAAATCCCAACTATCCGGTGCTGGTGGATGACGATTGGTTGTATGGCGGAAAGATTGACAATATTGTGCAGAGTATTGCCAATGGTCGCCGCGGCAACATGCCGGCAAATGCGGGTACGCTGAGTGAGCAGGAAATTGCTGATGTCGCAAAACATGTCAAGGCAATGAGCGAAGGTGGTGAGTATGCGCCCGGCAAGGAGATCTTCTCCGGCAAGGGGGCTTGTTTTGCCTGTCATGGACAAGATGGCAAGGGAATGACTGCACTGGGTTCAGCCAATCTGACTGATGGTATCTGGCGTTTCTCGCCAGGCACGGAAGAGGCGATAGCCTATACTATTGCGCATGGTGTCAATGATGCCAAAGATCCCAAAACACGGGATGCTGTAATGCCGAAGTTCAGTGATAAAATGAGCGAAGTTGAAATCAACAAGCTGGCTGTTTATGTGTACAAGCTTGGTGGTGGGCAGTAACGTCTGAGCCATTTGAAACAACCTGACCTGGATGTAGATCAGTGGGGTGGATTTTCGCCCCGCTGATCGGAAACCTGAGAAAAGGGGATTTATTTTATGGATGCAGTATTCATTGGTGCTATCCTTTCGGTGATAGGAGCAGTGGTGGTGTTTATCTTTCTTGCTTACAGAATTGTAAAATTGATGAACACCACACATTCGGAAGACTGAATTGCTTCTGTTACCAGAGTTGGACAATTAAGGCAATCAGACAAGAAGGGGAGAAATCCCCTTCTTGCTTTTGCAATGCTGAATTAATTTCTATTCGCCTCTCTATTAATTATCAGAAATTTCGGATCGCAGGCCATTACACTATACACTCTGTGTGCCTTGTTTCGGAAACATGACAATCTGTGTTTCGTTCTCTGGCGGGATTTTCTTGCTTCTGATGGAACAATACCTTTCGTGATATAATAACCTGTTCCAGATTGTTTCATTGCATCTCTATACGGGTGGCGGAACGTATAACAAAATGGCGTTTATCCTCTGGCTTTGTGCTGGCCGTTTTGATGCTATGACAGGCATGTGGAATCTATCGAAGGTGCGTATGTAACGCGGGAAATGGTATGAGCGACAATAACCGGCCAGAGCAAAAAACCAACCTTTCTGAACTGTATGAAGAGGCGGGCCACTGGCATGTAAATACCGGTGGTGAAACTATCCATGCCAAGCGAATCGGGGGGCGTTTTCGCCGGCTCAAGTGGATGACCTCTTCCATCTGGCTGCTGTTTTTTCTTGGTCCTTATGTGCGCTGGGGAGAGCGCCAGGCTATCCTGTACGATATTCCCAATAGACAGTTTCACTTTTTTGGCCTTACCGTTTTGCCCCAGGATGTCTGGATGCTGGCGCTGGTATTGCTGTTTCTCGCTATAGTACTGATTGGGGTAACTGTTATTGCGGGACGGGTGTTTTGCGGCTTTTTCTGTTTCCAGACAGCATGGACGGATGTTTTTACTTGGATTGAGGACAAGCTGGAAGGGCCTCCGGCGAAACGGCGAAAACTTGACAAAGCGCCTTGGGATGCTGCCAAAATCCGGATCAAGTTTACCAAGCATCTGTTGTGGCTGTTGATTGCTGTTGTAACCGGTGTAAGCTTTGCCGGTTGGTTTACAGATATTTACCAGCTCTGGTATGACTTTTTTACCATTCAGGCTCATCCTGCTGCTTGGGTAACATTGGGTTTGTTTATTGCCGGCACCTACATTCTGGCCGGTTTTATGAGGGAGCAGGTTTGTTTCTGGTTATGTCCCTATTCCCGTATCCAGGGAGTTATGTATGAGCCGGAAACCATTCTTCCCACCTACGATGTCAAGCGGGGAGAGCCCAGGGGGAGACTGAAAAAGGGTGCTTCAGTTGAAGATGGTGAGTTTGGTGATTGCGTTGACTGTAATCTATGTGTGGCGGTGTGTCCTACGGGGGTCGATATTCGCAACGGTCAGCAGGAGGGGTGCATAACCTGCGGTCTATGTATTGACGCCTGCGATCGGGTAATGGATAAAGTCAATCGTCCTCATGGGCTCATCAGGTATGCATCACTGGATGAAATTGAGGGGAAACCAAAAATTCCGCTGTTTAAACGCCCGAAGGTGCTTGTTAGTTTGGCTATAATATCCGCCGCCTTGCTGGGGATAATATATGGTGTTGTAAATATTTCTGGTATTGAGCTCAAGGTGCTACATGATCGGCAGCCTTTGTTTGTGCTGCAAAGTGATGGCTCAATCCAGAACAGGTATGAAATTAAGGTGCTTAACAAAACAAGCCAGGATATTCATGTCGAACTTACTGCCGAGGGCCCTGCAGGTTTAAAGATTACCGGTGCAGAGAAGGCCTTTGTTGCCCCTAAGGGCAATATTTCTGCGTATACAGTATTTGTCAGGGTTCCAAAAGAAAACCTTGCCGGGGAGCGTGTTCCCCTGATCTTTCGGGTTTCAGCGCAGGAGCAGTCGGATCTGAATACCGAATACGAAAGCATGTTTTTTGGCCCACGCCGCTGATTAACAGGAGCAACAAAGTATGAGTAAAACATTGGAAGAGCGCTTTTCTCAGAGTAGCAAGCGTGCTTGGCGGAATCCGTGGGTACTTGGCTGGCTGGTGTTGTTGGCAATCGTGCTGGTTGTCAATGCCGGAATGATAACGCTGGCATTTGTTACCGGCCCCGGGCTGATAGACAAAAACTACTATGAACTGGGACAGGATTTTGAAAAAAACCGGCTCAAGAGGATAGCAGCTCGCAATGCACTTGGCTGGACAGCACACCTGGACATGCCGGAAGAGAACCGTCAGGATTTGGGGGCGATGTATCGTTTTAGTGCAGTGGATCGTGTCGGTGTTCCTGTTGATAATCTGGAGGTGCAGCTTGCCACCTATCGCCCTTCGGATGCAGATGCCGATTTCTCTGTACCGATGGAGCGTTATGCACCAGGGATGTATCAGGCAGAACTGAAGTTTCCTCTCAAAGGTCATTGGGAAATCACCTTGTCCGTAAAACAGGGTGAAGAGAGCTATGATCTTATCAAGCGCCGTATTTTCGTGCTTGGAAATTAAGGGCTTCTCCAATAATGCACTTTTTCCGCGATAGCAGCGTCAGCTTCGTGCTCGAATCCTTATCTATTCCTTTTACACCTTGGTTTTCGGCAATAGCTCCACGCATTGCTCTCTCGAATAAAATAGTATTTTTGGAGCTGCCCTCAAGTTCGCTACAGTGCATGTTTCTTAATGAATGGCTTTATCGGGGCGAAACATGACCTCTCAGCCTCAGCCTCAGGTTGAGGTTGCTTCCTGCCAACAGACTCCCATGCAGGATGGTTGTTTTCATTGCGGTTCGCCGCTGCCCGAACGCGAACTGTTTGAAGCGGAAATTGATGGTCATTCAAGACATTTTTGCTGTCTGGGATGCCAGTCTGTCTGCAAGGTGATCTATGATTCCGGGTTGGAAGGGTTTTATCAGCGCGCCCCGGAGGGCACCTTGCTTGCTCCTCCACCCGAGTTGCCTAAAGATCTCGCTTTTTATGATCTGGATGAGGTCCAGAGCGAATATGTTACTGATCTGGGTGAGCAGCGGGAGATCGATCTGCTGGTAGAGGGGATCCACTGTGCGGCTTGCGTCTGGCTTATCGAGCGGACTCTGGCCGGGGTTCCCGGGGTGATTAGCGCCAATGTCAACCTGTCCGGCAGACGGCTGCATCTGCGTTGGGACAACAGCAAGATTCATCTGTCGCAAATTCTGGCCAGGCTGGGGGAAATTGGTTACGCCGCAGTTCCGTTTGACCCCGATGCGGCGGAAGGCACGCTCAAGCGCCAGAACCGGGCATTTCTGTTCCGCATCGCCTTTGCCGGATTTGCCATGATGAACCTGCTGTGGGTCTCCATAGCACTGTACACGGGGGCAGATGAAGGGGAGTTTCGCAATCTGTTTTACTGGGTAGGATTTGCTCTTGCCACCCCTACGCTGTTTTACTCCGGTTTCCCCTTTCTCAAGGGAGCCTGGACCGGGCTGCGGCGAATGCATCTGACCATGGATTTGCCTATCGCCATCGGTGCGACCTCGACCTATCTCTATTCCGGTTACGTCACCGTGTTCAACCCCATTCAAGGGCATGTCTATTTCGATACGGTGGTCAACCTGATTTTTGTACTGCTGGTCGGGCGCTTTCTTGAGTCAACCTCCAAACGCCATGCCGTGGCGGCGAGCCAACGTCTTATGGACCTGCAGCCGCGTGTTGCAACGGTAGTGCGGGATGGTGTCGATCAGATAGTTCCGGTGCGGGCAGTCAATGCCGGGGAGCTGATTCTGGTAAAGGCCGGGGAGCAGATCCCGGTCGATGGTACTATTATTGAGGGGCGCAGCTCAATAAACGAGGCCATGCTTACCGGCGAATCCAGGCCGGTGGATAAAACGAAGGGTGACAACGTTTCGGCAGGCACCATGAACCTTACCAGCACACTGCAGATCCGTGTAACGGGTGTGCTGAAAAATACCGCACTGGGGCGAATTATTCACTTGGTGGAAGAGGCGCAGGCCTCCAAGGCGCCGATTCAGCGTATTGCGGATCGAATCGTTCCCTGGTTTGTAACTGTTACTCTGGTGCTGGCTGCGCTGACCTTTGCCTTCTGGTTGAATACCGGCCTTGAACTGGCGCTGATGACGGCTGTTTCGGTGCTGATCATAACCTGCCCCTGTGCTTTCGGGATGGCAACGCCGATGGCGATTGCAGTCGCTTCCGGCTTGGGCGCCCGCAACGGCATCCTGGTTAAAAACGGTGAAGTGCTGGAAACACTGTCCCGGATCTCCCACTTTGTGTTTGACAAGACCGGAACCCTGACAGAGGGGCGGATGAAAGTCCAGGTACTGCATTTAGCGGAAGGCAGCCGTGAGCAGGAAATTGTTGCTCTGGCGGCCCTGGTAGAGCGTTATTCAGAACACAGTATCGCCCAGGCGATCATATCGAGAGCGGAATCTGATGAACAGGAGCAGGCGACAGGCTCCGTGGTTGACTTTGAAAACCAAGCCGGTCTGGGTGTTCGCGCTGATGTAAATGGTCAGAAAATTCTGTTAGGAAGTCGAACTTGGCTGGCCCAGAACGGGGTGGAGGATTCCGGGGTATTTACCGATCCTGCACGGACTCTGGAAACAGGCGCGGTAACCTGTGTTTACATGGCTATTGACGGTCGGGAGGTGGCCTTGTTTGGTATTGCCGATCAACTGCGTCCCGGTGCAGCCGAGCTGCTCGACTCGCTCCGTCAGCAGGGAATCCGCCTGACATTGCTCAGTGGGGACAGCAAGCTGGTGGCCCAGGCTGTAGCCGAACAGCTGGGCGGCATGGAGGTGATTGCCGAAGTATTGCCTGATGAAAAAGACAGCGTTATCCAGCAGTTGAAGAAAGGGGGGGCGCGTGTTGCCATGGTGGGTGATGGTATAAATGATGCTCCGGCTTTGATTCGTGCTGATGTGGGAATTTCGCTGGGTTCCGGCACCGACGCCTCCATGGAAAGCTCCGATATTGTGCTGATGAGCGATGAGCTGGACAAGGTGGAGCAGAGTGTGGCACTGTCGCGGCGTACGCTGCGTACAATCCGGCAGAATATCGGCATCTCTATGGTCTACAATAGTATCATGGTGCCTCTGGCAATGATGACCTATGTGACACCGTTGGTTGCAGCGATCGCCATGCCGATTAGCTCCCTCTTGGTAATAGGGAATTCGGCGCGGATCCGTACCCTGTTTACAAAAAGGTCATCTTGACAGGACACTGAACATAACTGGTTGAATCAATGTAATGGAAGTAATCTACTCACTAATCCCCGGTATGCTGATAATGGGGGTAGGCTTGGTTGGCGTGCTGATATGGGCGATAAAGCGGGGGCAATTCGATGATCTGGAAGGAGATGGAAACCGCCTGCTGATGGACGATGATGATCCCTTGTTGCCTGATGAGATGCGTAAAGGCAGCAAATCGAAAGCTCGCCACTGGCCCGATGCGGAAGATGAGTGAAACTGTAGTGGATTGATTGGCCAGCCCGTGGAGCAAAACAACATGGCTGCTGAAGAAAACGGAACTCCAGTGGTGATGCTCTTTTCCGGCAGCGATCCCACCGGGGGAGCGGGCATTCTGGCGGACAGTGAAGCGGTTGCCAGCATGGGGTGCCATCCGGCTCCGGTGATTACTGCTTTAACTGTGCAGGATACCACCAATGTTTTCTCCTGCCACCCGGTGGACAGTGCTCTGGTGGTGGAACAGGCACGTGCGGTACTGGAGGATATGCCGGTCAGTGCATTCAAGCTGGGCATGCTTGGCAGTGTTGAAAATGTGGAGGTGATTCATACCCTGCTGCGTGACTATCCGGATATCCCGGTGGTGCTGGATCCGGTGCTGATAGCCGGCGATGGTGCACCACTGGCTGATGAATCCCTGCAACAGGCAATGACAACCCTGCTGTTTCCGGTTACCACCCTGGTGACTCCAAACAGCCACGAGGCGCGCATACTGGCACCGGAAGCGGACTGCCTGGATGCCTGTGCCCAGGAGCTGGAGGGTTACGGTTGTGAGTTTGTACTTATTACCGGAACCCACGAAAGCACGCCGATGGTGGAGAACACTCTGTATACCAATAAACGCAAGCTGGATAGTTGGCAGTGGCAACGCCTGGAGCATGACTATCACGGTTCAGGATGTACCTTGGCTGCCAGTATTGCTGCTCTGCTGGCCCACGGCAACGAACCCTGCAGTGCGGTACAGGAGGCGCAGGAGTATACCTGGCGAACGCTGCTCAATGGCTGGCGTCCTGGAATGGGACAATATCTGCCGAATCGGTTTTACTGGGTCGAGAGGTGAGTGGCCGACCTATTTGCGGTCTGTATGTTATTACAGCTGCAGCAGACGAGCGTGATGAGAGCATTGTCACTCAAGTCAGGTATGCCATTGATGGTGGTGCACGACTGGTTCAGTATCGCGACAAATCGTCTGATTCTGTACGCCGAATGCGCAGTGCGACTGCGCTGGCTGAATTATGCAGAGGGCGTGAAGTTCCGTTTCTGGTCAATGATGATGTGGAGCTGGCCCACGCGGTGGGTGCAGATGGCGTGCATCTGGGCAAGGATGATGCTTCTCTGCGCGATGCCCGTATCTTTCTTGGCCCTGCGGCTGTTATCGGTGTCTCCTGCTACAATCGTTTTGACCTGGCCCGGCGGGCAGAAGCAGGAGGGGCTGACTATGTTGCCTTTGGCAGTTTTTTCCCGTCACCTACTAAACCAGATGCTGTGCAGGCTTCCCTGGAACTGCTGCAGCGTGCCAGGGAAGCGCTGCATATTCCGATAGTTGCGATTGGTGGCATTTCCCCGGAGAATGGCAGCAAGCTGATTGATGCAGGAGCAGATGCGCTGGCAGTAATTGATGGAGTATTTGGACAATCAGATATTCTCGCGGCAGCTCAGCGTTATGCCAGGCTTTTTTGACAGGTTTTATCCTCTCCCGGCACGCTGAATCTTTCTCTTTTTCCTGGCCAGATCACTGGCGGGGTATGAGAGCGAGATGGCGGACAAGAACTTTAAAACTCAAGTTTATAGATAGCAAGCTAAGGAAATAATAATGCAACATTCACATGAGCTGTTTCAGCAGGCGCAACAACACATTCCCGGTGGCGTAAACTCTCCGGTACGGGCTTTTCGTGGTGTTGGGGGTGAGCCAATTTTTTTCAAGCGTGCCGAAGGTGCGCACCTCTATTCGGAAAGTGGCATGCGCTATATCGATTATGTCGGATCATGGGGTCCGATGATTGCCGGTCATGCTCACCCGGATGTGATTGATGCTGTGCTCGAGACGGCCCGTAACGGTCTCAGTTTTGGCGCCCCGACGGTGCTGGAGACTCAGATGGCCGATCGCGTCTGTGAGCTGGTTCCCTCGATGGATCTGGTGCGGATGGTCAGCTCCGGAACCGAGGCAACCATGAGCGCGATACGGTTGGCCCGGGGGTTTACCGGACGAGACAAGATCGTCAAGTTTGAGGGCTGCTATCACGGCCACTCCGATTCGCTGCTGGTAAAAGCGGGTTCCGGGGCGTTGACCCTGGGGATTCCCAGCTCTCCCGGCGTTCCCGCAGCACTGGCTGAGCATACGCTGACTCTGCCCTACAACGATATCGACGCGGTGCGGGAGGCTTTTGCCCAGGTGGGAGGGCAGATCGCCTGTATTATTGTCGAGCCGGTGGCGGGAAACATGAACTGCATCCCCCCGGTTGCCGGTTTTCTGGAGGGGTTGCGAGAGATCTGTGATCAGTATGGCAGCGTACTGATTTTTGATGAGGTGATGACCGGATTCCGCGTGGCGCTGGGTGGTGCCCAATCTCATTACGGTGTTGAACCGGATCTGACCACCCTGGGCAAGGTGATTGGTGGCGGGATGCCGGTTGGTGCGTTTGGCGGCAAAAGAGAGATTATGGAGCAGATTGCTCCGCTTGGACCGATCTATCAGGCGGGTACCCTGTCGGGAAATCCGGTAGCAATGGCGGCAGGCCTGGCTACGCTGGATATTATCAGCCAACCTGGATTTTATGATCAGTTGGCCCGCAAGGCCGAGCAGCTGGTCAGCGATATTCTGGCGGTTGCAGAAAATGCGGGAGTTTCCATGACGGCCAATACGGTCGGTGGCATGTTTGGACTGTTTTTCACCAAAGAAGAGAGCATAACCAGTTATGCCCAAGTAGTGGAGCGGTGCAGTGTGGATCGTTTTAACCTGTTTTTCCATGGAATGTTGAACGAAGGGATCTATCTGGCTCCGTCAGCATTTGAAGCGGGCTTTGTTTCCAGCGCGCATGGCAAGGACGATCTTGATGCTACGGTTGCCGCGGCAGGAAAAGTATTGGCAACTCTGTAGATGCTTTGGCATCATGGAGCTTTCTTTACTGATTCAGAAAACCGGGTAGCTATACTTTGGTTCCCATGTCAGCCGGGTAGTTACAAAGCCAGTATCTATTCAGTAAATTGCAGACTACTGGCAGTAGCTGGGTAGTTATCTGAATCTATTTGTTATGGAGAAGTTATGAACAACAAATCTATTGGCGCCGCCGGAATATTGTTGGTTTCCCTTTCCTCAACAGCCAGCGCTGCTGATTTCAGTTTCAGCCGGGTGATTCCCTCGTGGTTTTCATACAGCTATGCCGAGATTGAGTATGTTGATATGGATGACGGGTTCAATGGTTTGTCTGCCGGTGTCTCGTTTGATATCAAACCGAACTGGAACATTATGGGCCAGTACCTGCTTGCCAGCAATTCAAAATACAATCTTGATCTTGATTACCGTGTGGTATCGGTTGGAGGAGGTTATCATTACCAGCTGAAGAATTTTGAAAAGAGTGATCTTATGTTCCATGCTTCCCTGTTGCAGGGCAAGACCGAATGGGCGGCAGAGAGCAGAATCAGAGGTGATGAGAGTGATAGCGGGATTCGTCTAGGCGCCCGGCTGCGTTTCGAACCGCAGCCCGATCTGGAAGTAAATGCTGATATCAGCTATAACAGCCTGTTTGATAACGACCTGACCTTCTCTCCGGGAGTTCTGTATCGGTTTCATCCGCATTTTGCGGTGAAGGGAAGCTTTGAGTTCGGGGATCTGGATATGTTGTCGATAGGTATCAGATACTATATTCAATAGATGCGCGAGCAGAATTTCTTGCCAGGATTGGACTCCATTATCTGATGAGATCCCGGGTTGCAACAACAGAAAAGTTGCCACGGACAGAGAAAGTTTTGAACCGGAGCAATTTGTCCTGTAATGCACTTTTTTCTGCGGTAGCGGCGTCAGCTCGGTGCTCGAATCCCCATCCCCATGTGCTTCCTTATACATTGCGGTTGGCTTCCTTGCTCTCGCGAAAAAACACTATTTTTTGAAAATTGCCAGGGCAAGACAGTTTGACGAGTTATGTCTTTCAATAGCGAAGGTTATGCGCCTGGATATGGGGTTGAATATTTTGGTGTAACCGTCCGGAAATTGGCCAGGATATTCGAATGGCCATGAAGGGTTGTACGCCAATGCAACAACCTTTCCAAACAGTAACCACTCAGCTTGCTCCTGAAATGCACCATCTCTGCGTTGGAAAATGGTTGTTTGCCCTTGGCCGTTCCCGTACATCCATGTACTACACGGCATTTGAACCTCCTGTTCGGCATAAACTCCCCGTTTTCCGCCTTGACTTGGTCCGTTTCGGAAGCAATCTGAGCAGTTAGAAAACATATTTACCAGTCGCTGAGTAGTGAGTAGTTATTTCAACACAATATGTAAAAGGATGTTCCATGCGTATATTTGCTCTGCTGATTCTCATTCCGCTGTGCTCATGGGCGGAAAAGCCTCCTGCTTCAGCAATTGCTACCGCACATCCCCTGGCAACAGAGGCCGGTTTTACAATCCTCTCTGCAGGTGGTAATGCATTTGATGCTGCCGTGGCTGTTACTGCGGCACTCGGGGTTGTTGAGCCAGCGGGTTCCGGCCTGGGTGGAGGTGGATTCTGGTTGCTGCACCGTGCTGCAGACGGTTATCAGAGCATGCTGGATGGCCGCGAGATGGCACCGGGTGCGGCTCATAAGGATATGTATCTGGACGAGCAGGGTCAGGTGATTCCTGGTCTCTCCATTGATGGCCCTTTGGCAGCAGGTATTCCTGGAACTCCCGCAGCGCTCGCGCATCTGGCCAGCCGTTACGGGAAGTTACCTCTTTCCACGACTCTGGCTCCGGCAATTCGGCTGGCGCGGGAAGGATTCCCTGTGGATCAATCCTATCGTCGCATGGCCCGGTTCCGGCTTGACGCACTGCGCCGCTCACCTGCTGCAGCCGCCATTTTTCTGGATAATGAACAGGTGCCGGCAACAGGTTTCATTGTCAGGCAGCCTGCTCTGGCTGCGACCTTACAGGCAATTGCCGATAAGGGGGCTGCCGGATTTTACCAGGGAAAAGTGGCTGAAAAACTGATCGAGGGAGTACGCCGGGCTGGTGGCATCTGGACGCTTGCCGATCTGAAAAACTACCGTATGGTGGAACGCCCCCCTATCCGCGGAGGGTATGGTGATATAACCATTACCGCCGCATCTCCGCCTTCGTCGGGGGGTATCGTACTGCTTGCCATGCTGAATATTCTGGATCGGTATGAGCTGGAGCGGCTGGATCGAGTGACGCAGATCCATCTCATGGTTGAGGCGATGCGTCGGGCCTATCGCGATCGTGCTCAATATCTGGGGGATCCGGATTTTACAGACATTCCGGTGAAGCGCCTTGTCTCACCGCTCTATGCCGCCGGACTGGCTGCAAGCATCCGGTTGGACAGAGCCACCTCCAGTGCGGCTCTGCCCGGTGCCATGGAGCCGAATGGTGGCACTGATACCACTCATTTTTCTATCCTCGACAAGGATGGGAACCGGGTCGCAGCCACGCTGAGCATCAATTACCCGTTTGGCTCCGGTTTTGTGGCCCCGGGCACCGGGGTGTTGCTCAATGATGAGATGGATGATTTTTCTGCCAGGCCGGGCGCTCCCAATGCGTATGGACTGGTCGGCGCCGAGGCCAACGCAATTGCACCCGGAAAACGCCCTCTGTCGAGCATGACACCGGCTTTCCTGGACAGTGAGCGCGGGGTCGCTGTTCTTGGTACGCCGGGCGGCAGCCGCATCATCACCATGTTGCTGCTGGCTACGCTGGAATATGCGGCCGGCAGACCGCCTTCCGCCTGGTTGGCGAGACCCCGTTTTCATCATCAGTATCTTCCCGACCTTGTTCAGTTCGAGCCTGAAGCTCTGACGGAAAAGGAGATAGCGGCGCTGCAGGAGCGAGGTCATACCCTCAAACAGCTGGACAGAGGTTATGGAGACATGCAGGCGATACTTTGGGACAAGCGCAAAAAACAGGTATTTGCGGCAAGCGATCCCCGTGGTACGGGATTGGCTGAAAGGCGCTAGAACTCCGGATTAGGACACCTTTTGAAATGCACTTTTCCTGCGATAGCGGTGTCAGCTCCGTGCTCGAATCCTCATGTGCTCTTTATACACTGCGCTTTCCGGCAACTGCTCCATGCCTTGTCCTGTTTTTTTCCGGATAACTTTCAGCCCCGTTGGCTGTTAAGATCCTGACTATGGATGCCGCAGCACTTATTGAAACCATAAGCCACTGGATAGCCGCCAACCCCGGCCTGGCCGGGTGGCTGGTCTTTGCCATCGCGCTGAGTGAGTCGTTGGCTGTAGTGGGGCTGTTTGTTCCCGGCGTGGTGCTGATGTTCGTGGTCGGTGCCCTGGTCGGGGGCGGGATGATGGAGCTGTGGCCAACACTGGCATGGGCTGCGGCGGGCGCAGTGGCCGGTGATGGTATCAGCTACTGGATTGGCCGCTATTACCATCAGCAGTTACGGACGGTGTGGCCTTTCCGCCGTTATCCAGCTCTGATTGACAAAGGGGAGGAGTTCTTCCGGCGTCATGGGGGCAAGGGGGTACTGTTCGGCCGCTTTGTCGGGCCGGTGCGTCCCATCATCCCGGTTGTGGCCGGAATGATGGATATGCCCGCCTGGCGTTTTTCTCTGATCAACGTGCTGTCCGCCCTGCTCTGGGCTCCTGCCTACATTCTGCCCGGTGTGATCTTCAGCAGCTCACTGAGCATGGCTACAGAGGTGGCCGGGCGACTGGCAGTGGTGATGCTGCTGCTGTTTGCTGTTCTGCTGGTGACTGCCTGGTTAATGCGGCGGATTTTCTGGTTGCTTCAGCCGCGCGCCAACCCGCTTATCGGACTGATACTGGAATGGAGTCGCCATCATCCTCTAATTGGCGGTGTTGCCGAAGCTCTACTGGATCCAGAGCATCCTGAGGCGCGAGGCCTTGCCATTCTGTCTGTAGTGCTTTTTGTGGCGGTGATGGTATCCGTACTGCTGGTAGCTGCTATTCAGGAGAGCCAGTTGCTGGGCAACCTGGATCTGTTGATATTCAACCTCTTGCAGGAGCTGCGTACCCCGTGGGCGGATCAAGTGATGGTTTTTGTTACCTGGTTTGGTGGTGCTTATGCCGTTGGGCTGCTTTTGCTGGTAACCGCCGTCTGGCTCGGCTGGAAAAAAAACTGGCGTGCGGCATCCCACATGCTGGCAGCTATTGTCTGTACCCAGATTATGGTACTTGTGCTCAAGGCGGTCACTGCCATTGAGCGCCCTGTTGTCATTTACCAAGGGGTGAATGCTTTTTCCTTCCCCAGCGGCCACACGGCGATGGCTACGGTGACGTACGGCATGCTAGCGATTATTCTGGCCGGGATGCTGCCGCTGGCGCGGCGTTGGCTGGCATACGGTCTCGCCGGTGTGCTGGCGGTGCTGGTTGGCTTTTCACGCCTCTATCTGGGGGTGCACTGGTTCTCCGACGTGCTGGCCGGTTTTGTACTGGGGGTTGCCTGGGCCGCACTGGTCGGGATTGCCTATCGGCGGCATCCGCCTCCCGCACAGCGAGCAACAGCTGGCCGCTTTTGCACCGTGATTGTCGGTGCATTTCTGTTGGCCGGAGCGTGGGGAGCTGCACAGGTTGGGCAGGAGGCAAGCCGTTATGCTCCCAACCGTACTGTACAGCAGTTGAATGTTGATGTCTGGTGGGAAAATGCCTGGGCTGAGTTGCCGGCCTGGCGCGCGGATTTTCGTAGTTTGCATAACCATCCCTTGACCGTACAGTGGGAAGGGGATATCGGGGAACTGCGTGAGCGCTTGGCAGAGGTGGGTTGGTATACCCCCCCTTCACTGGATGTTGCTCATGTCCTGCGTTTGCTGGCCTCGCAGACCGATGTGGAGAATTTTCCGGTATTGCCTCAAGTGAATGATGGCCGGCATGAGGGGCTGAGACTGGTTCATGCGACGGGGCAGCCCGATTTGTTGCTGGTGTTGAGACTGTGGCCGACTGATATCATCCTTGTTCCGGATGATATTCCGCTGTGGCAGGGAAATGTAAGTTATCTCCGTTTTTCCCGTGTTGCCGGGTTGATTACCCGAGCTTCCACTGAGGCCGATTTTATTCAGCCATTTGATATTTTTTCCGAGGATGTTGAACAGATAAAAGGGGTGTCTGTAAAGCGGGTATCCAGAAGCGGACAGCAGCCGGAAACGGTGAAGTGGGACGGGCGGGTAATTTTGATCAGGGCTGGTGAATCCCTAACCTCTCCAGCAGGGCATACAGATGCTCCAGCCGTTGCACCGGATCGGTAAGTTGTAACAGCTGCTGTTTCTGGCTGAGAGATAGTGGCAGAAGCTCGGAAAGCCGGCAGCCGACCCAGCTGGCATCTTCGTAATTGGTGGGCGGTTTGTTGTAGGGTAATCCAAGTTGTTCCAGCATGTTGCAAAGTAGCGCGGATGCTTGCTGATAGTGTGCTGGAATACCGCATTTTTTTTCAGCAGGAAAGAGCTCAACGGTGGCGCGGGTGAGTTGATTCGCCAGGGTGTGACTGGAAAGAATCCGAAAGCGCTTTCCCCCTTGCACGGTAATTCCCAGCATTCCGTTGGGTAGTTTCCGCCAGTAACTGATACTTGCCAGGGTTCCGATCTGTTGAAAAGTTGCGGCCCGGCCTGTTTCTGAACCTTCCCGAATCAGGCAGATTCCGAATTGACTGCCGGACTTGAGGCACTCACTTACCATCTCCAGGTAACGCGGCTCAAAGATTCGTAGCGGCATTGATCCGCCGGGAAACAGGACGGTACGCAGGGGAAACAGGGATACTTCAAGTGGTCCAGTGTCTCGTTTTTTCCCGTTCGGCATGTTTGACACCTTCTCCAAGAAAACTAAGCCTGATTATTGTGTCCGTAGCCCCAGCGCGGAACCAGATCGTGATTTATCTGCAGATGGTCGAGAATACGCGCCACTACATGCTCAATCACTGCTTCGACGGTTTGTGGTTGATGATAGAAACCGGGGTTGGCGGGCAGAATGGTCACTCCCAGCCGGGCCAGCTTCAGCATGTTCTCCAGGTGGATGGCGGAGAAAGGAGATTCCCTCGGTACCAGTATCAGTTTACGTTGCTCCTTGAGCATTACGTCCGCAGCGCGCTCGATAAGGTTGTTGCTGGCACCGCAGGCAATAGCGGAAACCATGCTCATGGAGCAGGGGCAGACCACCATGGCGGTGGGTGGGCTGGAACCGCTTGCCACAGGTGCGGTCCACTGCTCCAGCCCGAACACCTGGAGCTGATCCGGGTTGATGGAGAAGTGGCGACCGAGCCAAGTGGCTGTTTCGGCCGGAGTGCCAGGCAGTTGCAGCCGGGTTTCTGTAGCTATAACCACTCTCGCTGCCCTGGATATGAGCAGATATACTCTGTGTTCTGTTTGCAGCAGATACTCCAGCAAGCGCAGTCCGTAAGGTGCGCCGGAGGCGCCGGTCATGGCGATACAGATTGGAGTGGTGTCTCCGTTTTCCACTGTGTTAGTTACCACCCAGGGCGTGCTGCAATTTGCCGTGAACATCATCGAATGCGCCGTTGCTCATTACCACAATCCGGTCACCCGGGCGGGCCAGTTCTACAACTGATGTAACCAGCGTATCAATATTAGTATAAACTTTAGCACATGCTCCCAATTTTTGGGTGATCTCGTTCAGCTCCCACTCCAGCCCCGCTGGCTGAAACAGAAAAATATGGTCTGCCAGCGTTAGCGCCGGGGCCAGCTCATCCTTGTGCACCCCCATGCGCATGGTGTTGGAGCGAGGCTCCAGCAGGGCGATGATGCGCTGCTCACCAGCGTGTGCACGGAGTCCGGCCAGGGTAGTGGCGATAGCGGTTGGATGATGGGCAAAATCGTCGTAAATGGTGATGCTATTGATGCATGCGCGTTTTTCCATGCGGCGCTTGATGTTTTTGAAGCGCCCCAGGGCGTCGATGGCGTGTTCCGCCGGAACGCCGGCGTGGTGGGCTGCGGCAATGGCGGCCAGGGCATTGTTGATATTGTGCTCGCCCATCAGATCCCATTTTACTTCGCCCGCATTCCTGCCATCCAGATTGACCTGAAAGCGGCTGCCGTCAGCACTGGAGCTGGCG
Source organism: Chromatiales bacterium (assembly GCA_026982395.1). Taxonomy (GTDB): domain Bacteria; phylum Pseudomonadota; class Gammaproteobacteria; order Thiohalospirales; family Thiohalospiraceae; genus DRMK01. The sequence goes on from JALSHD010000056.1 coordinate 20,724, forward strand.
ATGGTCCAGTGGGCATTTCCAGTCGAGGAGAAGCTCTCCCGCGGAGTCCAGCAGCCTTGCGCCAGGAGCGTAACGATATTCTGCTCATCAGCTGGGGTGAGGATAAGCCCATTGCCTGGTACTGTCCTGACAAGGTGATGAAATTGTCGTTGAATCGCGGCCAGATCGGGGAAGATATCGGCATGATCGAATTCAAGGTTATTGATAACCAGCGTACGTGGCCGGTAGTGAACAAACTTGGAACGCTTGTCAAAAAAAGCCGTATCGTATTCATCTGCTTCGACGACAAAGAAAGGAGTAGCGCCTAACCGGGCGCTTATACCAAAATTTCGCGGTACGCCTCCGATCAGAAAGCCGGGCGCCAGTCCGGCATCTTCCAGAATCCAGGCAAGCATGCCGGATGTGGTGGTCTTGCCGTGGGTGCCAGCCACTGCCAGCCCCCATCGTTCCTGCAAGACATGCTCCGCAAGCCATTGCGGTCCCGATGTGTAGCGCAAACCCCGTTCCAGCACACACTCTACCAAGGGATTTCCCCTTGAGAGTGCATTCCCGATGACAACCATATCGGGCTCTGGTTCAAGGTGGCCAGGTTCGTACCCCTCCCGCAGTTCAATTCCCCAGGATTGAAGCTGAGTGCTCATGGGGGGATAGACATTGGCATCTGAACCGCTTACCTCGTGGCCCAGTTCGCGCGCCAGCAAGGCGATCCCCCCCATAAAGGTACCGCAGATTCCTGCTATGTGTATATGCATGGTATCCCTTCATCTTTTCAAGCTTGGGTGCCTACTCGTAATGGTACTTCATTTGAAAGCGAATCGCTTTCAAATATCTCATTGTGAGCGCTATCCGGTTTGTGACCAATTCGGTTGAAAAATCGACATTGTGCCGTGAATATACCAAAGTTTGATACAGCAAAAAGCGATAAAACATTGACGCAGCAAGCAGTACTTGCTAATGTTTTTAAATTAGAACCGAGAGGTACTATTCCGGCATGAGCGGTAGTCGCAAAAAAGTTATAGAAACAGCACAGCGCTTGATGCGAGAGCGAGGGTACAAGGCCACAGGGATTAAAGAGATTCTGGAGAAAAGCCAGGTATCACGCAGCAATTTCTATTATCACTTCACTTCCAAGCGTCAATTAGCCGAGGCTGTGATTGCTGTTTGGAAAGATAACCTGCAGAGTGTGTTTTCCTCCATTGTCGAGCAGGAGCTTACCTATCGAGAGCAGATTGAACTGTTTGTGCAGATATTCATCGATACCCAGAAACATGATGCATTTACCGTTTGTCCTTTCGGACGCCTCGCCATTGAGCTGGGAAACTCGGAACCGACGTTGCACAAACTTGTAAATCAGGTTTTCACCGAGTTTCATCGTGAGGTGTCGCAGCTGATTCAGGCAGGTATTGATAACGGAGAGTTCAAACAAGAGACCAATGCAGAGATGCTTGCCAATGCGCTTCTGGTTGCTATTCAGGGGGGAATCATTCTGAGTCATGCCCAGGGCAATGCCAAGGCCATGGCCGAGACGTGCCGTTATATTCTGGATAATGCCTGATTGTTTTCAAATAAATTGGGGCTTTGATAGAGAAAAGATTGAGTGTGGAGTTGTTGATAGCGATGTTCTAGAGGGGGAAGATTTTGGAAAATATGCAAACACCTTTCACGCGGGAAGAGCTGAATTCCATCCGGTTCAGGGAAAATCTGCTTTTTCTGAATGATCTGGAAAAGCGTGTGCAATCCCATGGGGTATTTGACCACCCGCTGCTGATTCATATGGCAGAAGGTCGGTACAGTCAGGATTTTATCAAGTTTTTTCTGTGCCAGTTTTCCAGGCATGTCCGGGTGTTTACTGCAGCATTGTCTGCCTTGCTGGGTAAGGCACCGGATTTCAAGAGCCGCTTTGTGCTGTTTGATAATCTGTATGAAGAGATGGGGCGCGGTGATTACCACAAGGGTCATTTCATGCTGTATCTGAATATGCTGGACTCCATGGGGGTTAGTGAACAGGAGTTACAGACACTGCCACCGCTTTGTTCGATAACCTTGTTGAATGACGGGCTGTTTTATGCGGTTACGCAGAAACCATTCAATGTTGGTCTGGCTTGGCTGGGTTTGGGGGGGGAGTTGACTATTCCCAATAATTTTCCCTATATGGTTGAGGCGTTAAAAAAACTCTATTCCGCCAGTAACGTCGATTGGGGGTTTTTTGACCGCCACGGGAAACGTGACCAGATGCATAGCGACGATGCCAATACCATTCTTGCTCTATATATGACTGAAGAGGACCGGGAAACCATCGAGGCAGAGGTATGGAAGTCACTGGCCGCCCGCAAGGCGGTGTGGGACGAAATGGAGTCGTGTACTGCCAATTACCAATAAAATCTGAAATGAGTGGGCACCGGAGGGCGATAATGAAGAACATAAATTCAGAGGTGTTTCGGCAAGTAGCATTGTATGCGGGAATCAACAAAACTGATATTCGGAGTGAAAAACTGTTGCGGGATGATCTCGGTATGGATTCCTTGACGATTCTTATGTTGCTGATCACTTTGGCCGAGTCACTGGGGAGAAATGTCTTTACTCTACGATTTGAGCTCGATCATCTAAAAAGTGTTGATGATCTTGTCACGGTTTTTCATCCGGCTGCAGGCTCTGACATTCAACCTCCGGTTCGTTGTTGCCTTCATTGAGTCTTGTTGTCATCCATCGCTGAAGAGCGAAAGGGTACCTCCAAAAAGCGCTTTTCCCATGCGATAGTGTCGCTACCTCGTGATAGATTTTTGACCTCCCTGTCAAAAATCGACTCGCCTACGCGACAGCTGATTCCTTTTGCCCCGACCGTCCTGCGTCCGTCACGGCTCCGTATGACCTCGTTCCT
>JALSHD010000057.1 GCA_026982395.1 Chromatiales bacterium
CACTGGTCCCAGCAGATCAGCAGCCCCACTCTTCCCGCCGAGGTGTCGATGGGGGTGAACCCAAGGTCCCCCGGGGTGAAGTAGTACTTCTCGTAGTAGCCGGGGTCGTCGGGGATGTGCATCTTTCGGTAGCGGCCGGCCAGGGTGCCGTCCCGCTCCAGCACCACGGCGGTGTTGTGGTACAGTCCGGCGGCGCGCCGCTCGAACAGGGAGGCGACGATCACCAGTCGCAGCTCCGCCGCCAGCCGGCCCAGCTCCTCGGTGGTGGGGCCGGGGATCGGCTCGGCCAGGTCGAAGTTGGTGGGTTCTTCTGTCTGGCAGAAGTAGCGGCTGGTGTGCAGTTCAGCCAGCAGTACCAGCTCTGCGCCCTGGCTGGCCGCCTCGCGGATCGCCTCCATGCTCCTGCGCAGGTTGGCGCTGCGGTCGGTCTCGCACTGTTGCTGGATCAGGGCGATCTTCATGGCGCTCGGGGGATCTGCATGGTGGCGCAGTGCAGGCTGCCGTACTGGCGGATCAGCGGGGTGCAGTCGATGCCGATCACCCGCCGGTCCGGGAAGCAGCCGGCCAGCGTGGTGATCGCCTGTTCATCCTGCGGCACGCCGTAGAGCGGCAGCAGTACGGCGCCGTTGATGATCAGGAAGTTGGCGTAGCTGGCCGGCAGCCGCTGGCCGCTGGCGTCGTACCGTGGTTCGGGCCAGGGCAGGGGGACCAGCCGGTAGGGGTTGCCGTCGGCATTGCGGAAGGCGCCCAGCTCCGCCTCCATCGCCTTGAGCTCATTGTAGTGCTCGTCCTGCGGATCGTCGCAGGCGGTGTAGGCGATGGTGGAGGGGTTGCAGAAGCGCGCCAGGTTGTCGATGTGGCTGTCGGTGTCGTCCCCGGCCAGGTAGCCGTTCTCCAGCCACAGGGTGCGCTCGATGCCGAACAGTTCGCGGAACTGCGCCTCCAGCGCCTGACAGCCGAGATCGGGATTGCGCAGCGGCGAGAGCAGGCAGCGGGTGGTGGTCATCAGCCCGCCGCGGCCGTCCACCTCGATGGCGCCCCCCTCCAGCACCCAGTCGATACGCTCCAGCAGCAGGTCACCGAAGGCGCCCCGGGCGTGCAGCTCGCGGGTCAGCCGGTCGTCCAGCGCGGCCGGATACTTCCCCCCCCAGCCGTTGAAGGTGAAATCCAGCAGGCGCAGGTTGCCGTTTCGGTCCAGCACGCCGATGGGGCCGTGATCACGGGTCCAGCTGTCGTTGGAGGGGGCGCGGTGGATGGTGACAGGATCCTGCGCGATCCCGGCGCGATCCAGCAGGGAGCGGATGTGAACGCGGTGCGCCTCGTCCCAGGCGGTGATCAGCACCGCCTCGAACCGGCTGATCTGGCGCACCAGCTCCAGATAGACCGGCTCCACCTCCGTGAGCAGCTCTCGCCAGTCGCCCTGTGCGTGGGGCCAGGTGAGCATCACCCCCTGCTGGGGCGCCCACTCGGGCGGTAATCGATTAGAGTGGTTCATGGAGTGTTCTGTTGATGAGGCATCGGTGCATTATACTCTAGATATATAGATACCACCCAGCCTGCCTGCGGGATGCGGGAAAATACAGGGAGAATCGAATGAGCCGCGAGCTGTTGCTTCTACGCCATGCCAAGTCCAGTTGGAACTCGGATGTCTCCAGCGATTTCGAGCGCCCCCTGGCTCCGCACGGGTTGAAGGATGCTCCCCGAATTGCCGCCTGGATGGGGAGCCGGGGGATTGTCCCGGATCACATCGTCAGCTCACCTGCTGTACGCGCCATTCAGACGGTGCAGCAGATCTGCAACCGGCTATCCCTCCCGGAGAGGTTGGTCCGCCGGGATGAACGCCTCTATCTGGCCAGTCTGGCCACCCTTCTCGAAGTGCTGGCCGACATCCCGGCCACATCCAGACTTCCGCTGCTGGTGGGACACAACCCCGGCCTGGATGAGCTGCTTCTCCATCTGTGTGGAGGGGAGCTGCCATACACCACCAGCGGAAAACTGATGACCACAGCGGCACTCGCCCGCATTGAACTGCCGGACGAGTGGAACAGATTGCCAGCCCGTTGTGGCAGACTGATTGACCTTGTGCGGCCCAGGGAGCTGGAGTAGTTTTGAGAATTCCGCATAGCAAATAAGTGAAGCATTAACGGCTGTTTGCCGCACCCCCAATACCTTTCCATATGAAATGACAGACCTTGGCTCGAGATTGGGGCATGGACTCGTGCCTAAAATTTCCAATGAGATCAGGGATAGATGGTAAACAGCATCTTACCCGATAAGGGCGACATTTTGTTGACATGGCAAAAAACGGGATTATTATCCCGTTTAATGAAGAGATCTATTAAAGTGGTTCTGGCTGGAGCGGTTATTAAGATACTAAAGCCGCTGATAAGGGTGCTTATGCGTCACGAAGTCTCATATGGGGAGTTTGCCGAAATGGCCAAGCGTGCTTATGTGGAAGTTGCGTATGAGCATTTCTCCATACCCGGGCGCAAGATGACCTATTCGCGTGCAGCAGTTTTGACCGGGTTGAACCGGAAGGAGATAGTTCGTCTGATGCAACAGGATATTGCAGATATGCAAGCTAAAAAAGGGACAACAAACCGGGCAATTCGTGTTATCACCGGTTGGTTGACCGATTCGCTGTTTGCGGGTGGGAACGCCTGTCTCAAAGAGTTACCGCTTAAGGGTAATGGCGCCAGTTTTGAAACACTGGTTGCTCAATATAGTGGCGATATTACTGCCAGGGCAGTTCTTGATGAGTTGAGGCGGGTTGGAGTGGTTGAATTGTCAGCAGACAAGAAAACAGTCAAGCTGGTTAAAGAGGGTTACATCCCCAGAAACAGTGAATCTGATCAGATAGATATCCTCTCTATCTGTGTTGCCGACTTGCTTGAAACAACAGTGCATAATCTGGAATCGGATGATGTACGGTTCCAACGCCAGCTCATTCATAAAAATGTTCCCCGAAGTACCGCAAATGAATTCAAAGCCTGCTCTCGGGACAAGTCAGCCGAGCTGCTACATGAACTAAATCAATGGATGATAGAAAAAACTGCAGCAGAAGAGGACAAAGCCGAACCTTCGGTCAGTCGGATTGGTATCGGTATTTATTATTTTGAAGATAAAGGGGCTTACCAGAAGTTAAGGAGTAAAACATGAGTAACTTTACCCGTATAAAAAATATTAAACTGTTTAAATATCTGCTGCTGGTATTTGCTGTAACAATACTGGTTGGATGTAGTGGTGGCAGTGGCGGTGGTTGCGCTGATGACGATAGCTGTCCCGGTGATATTATTGGTACTGGCATTCGTGGAACTGCGGCAACTGGCGAACCATTGGCGAATACAACCATTACGGTAAAGTCAAAATCTGGTGTGATTAAAACTGTTATCTCTGATGCCAATGGAAAATTTGAAGTTAATGATCTGTCCGATGAGGGGCCCTATCTGCTGCGTGTAAAAAACGGGAACGGAAAGTTTCTCTACAGCGTGGCGCACAAAGGAGAAAGTAACACCATAAACCGGAATATTCATCCTTACACGGATTTGATTATCCGAAACTGGTTCGAAACCCGGGGGCAGAGTATTGACTCCGTGTTCTCTGGAAACACAGCGATCCCAGATATACCAACTGAGCAGCAAGTCAATGCAATCAAGAGTGAAGTTCACAGTATTGTTGCACAGGTTCTGGCCAGCAATGGCGCGGTGGATATCGATCTTCTGTCCACGCCTTTCGATGCAAACGGTATGGGTTTTGATGCCTTTCTGGACAACTCTCCTGTAATAATCAACAACCGCTGACCGCCATGGAGAGCGAAGCGAAGGCGGTTAGTCCCCGATAGGCAACGCCGTCTGCATATTCGCAGTTAGGAGCGTTAGCGAGTGACGGAGAA
>JALSHD010000058.1 GCA_026982395.1 Chromatiales bacterium
CAGCACCACTTCCTGCTTGCGCTTCGCCGACCACCGTTTCGGTTGCTTCTTCTCACTCATGGACACCTCCTGTCGCTACTTCACTCTACGACCAAATTTGTGTCCAGTTTATTCGAGGGGCAACCCAAATCTGCTGCGCGCCTTGCTGAACGCACTCGGCATAGCCGCCAAGCTGGTTCTGGTCAGCACCCGCCGCGGGCCGGTGTTGTCTGCGTTATCGCCCTCGCTGTACCACTTCGATCATATGGTGGTCTGTCTTGAATGGGGAGGGAAGAGCTACTGGATAGACCCGACCATCAAGAAACAGTCCGGCGACCTCGAGCACCGCGCCCTGCTCGACCTGGCATATGGGCTGGCGGTGACCGAAACGGGCGAGGACCTCACACCCATACCCTGGGATGTGTCACGAGAAGTGTACAGCCTACGCCATTGCTACGACTTCAGTAGTGACCAGGAAAGCGATTACAGCATCGAGATAGAACGGGAATACCGTTTTCACCGGGCCGACAATGTGCGCTACCATTTCCATGCGACGCCTAAACAAAAACTCGAGCAGGATTTTCTGGGCTACGCCTTGTCCGAAACGGACCTGGAGCTGGAAGTATCCGAACCGATACACATCATCGAAGACGATGCCCGGCTCAATCGCCTGAGAACACGGGAGCGCTACCGTATCCTCTCGGGGCCGGGAGAAGAAGAACGACAGATCAATATCTTTACCGATTTCGTCAACGAGCTCGTCGTGGATTCGCAGGCCCGGCATCCGATTCGCATCGATGTCGAAGGCTGTATTCGGCACGATGTGGAAGTGCGTTACAGGCGAGGTTATGACGTTTCCGAACAGGAACGCATCGATACGGCCTGGTTCAGCTACACGGACAAGGTCTGGCGGGAGGGACCCAGAGTCTTTTTCCGATCCACGCTCCAGCCCTTGCGCAGACAGGTGGACGAGGCAGAGATCGAGGACTTTGCCAAGGCCGTTGAAAGCATGCGTTCCCGCTCGGCCAACCGGTTCCTGTATGGCAAGCATGAATTCGATGGCCTGCCCGAGCAGGATGGAAAGACCACAAAATTAACGAGTTTTTTCGAATGGGCTTTATTCCTTATCCTGGTAGCCATCGTGCTTTCGTTCATCAGGCATTTGTTTTGATCGGATTCACGCTCACAGGGGCATAAGGGACAAGAAGCGGGATAAAATGCCTCTAGCTTGACCTGCACTCTATATTTTGCAAGGCTGTAAATGCTGGAAGGTAACGATAGAGCGGATTCTTGGGGAAATCGATGAACCCTAAACAGATCATTGGTTCTGGATTCGAAGCTGAAAATAGCACGATAGACTGCGCGCAGCCTATCGTGCTATTTTCAGCGCGCTGTCTATTATACTGTTATGTGATTAGAGGTGACACTAAATGACCAAAGTCCCCGCTGTACTCCTGCCGCCGCACCATGAATACACGGGAAATCTGCTTTGGAATGCCCCTGATGTAATTGGCCGAGAGTCGGCTATAAGTGTATCAATTAATCGACTCAGAAAGCTGGGATATTGGGCTAGCGCATTTCCTGAAGGAGATGGAGTCACCTTTACAGAAGATAGTGGTAAAAAACGAAATGATGAGATTGTTTCGGATGTCCGGGCATGTTTTGAATGGCTGGCTATTACAGTAGACCTTACGAAGCTTAATCAAGAGGCTCCCAAGCGATCTCCGATGCCATCATTAGGATATGAAGATCCAATAAAAATTAGTAAAGCTGAAGTAGCACTTATGCAATTAGAAGATGCAATTGATCTGTTCCTTAGTGGAAAGCGACTTTCATCTATAACATTGGCGGCAGCCGCTGACGGGGTCTTTTCAGGATTATTAAAACAAAAGGGAGAAAAGTCTGCTGCTGAAGAAACATGGGAGAGCATTGAGCAGGCTAGAGAAAACACAGGGTTAGAAATCGCAGGTGATCGTACTAAAAAAGATGCTTTTAACGAATGGAATTGGCATCAGAATAGGTTGAAGCATCACGACAAAAGAGATGATGAGTTAATTGAAATTAATATTTTTGATCATGCGTACTATGCCATTCAAAGAGCGCTAGCTGATGCAAAGAAGCTCGGTTTTGAGCCTCAGAATCTTTTCCCATTTGAAAAATGGATGATCGAAAATGTTTTCACATAACAAGGCGCTCGTTCGGACGCAAACTACGCTGCGCTTCGTTTGCGCCGCACAGCTTGGTCGATAAATCGGCGCCTTCCATGGCGCCGATTTATCGTGTAGCCGAGCGGCCAACAGAGGTTCCGATCGGTGAAGATGGCCTGCTAAAGATATGAACACCATCTAGACGGCGCTTGAGTAGGCGGCTTATCATGGGAAGAGGACTAAATGATAAAAAATAGACCCAAACGATTGTGCAGCGCCGTCTATCAAGCCGCTGGAACGGACAGTCCGCCCACCGCCCCCGTCCTGGGGGCAGCAGGCGGAAGCCGCTCAGCTACACGATAAATCGGCGCCTTCCATGGCGCCGATTTATCGTGTAGCCGAGCGGCCAACAGAAATTCCGATTAGTGAAGGTGGCCTGCTAAAGATATGAACACCATCCAGACGGCGCTTGAGTAGGCGGCTTATCATGGAAAGAGGAATAAATGATAAAAAATAGGCCTAAACGATTGTGCAGCGCCGTCTATCAAGCCGCTGGAACGGGCAGTCCGCCTGACGCCCCCGTCCAGGGGGTAGCAGGCGGTAGCCGCTCAGCTACCCTTATTAACCCGGCAATAAAGAATATCTGATATACTCTCTCTCCATGGAAAAGAAGATAGACGCAAGAAAGTTGCCGAGGGAGGTGCTGGAAGAAAAGCGTCGTCAAGCTCACCGTCTGAGAAAACACGGAATGACCCGAGCGGAAATTGGAGAAATTGTAGGCGTTCACGCGGATACGGTGGGTCGTTGGCTGAAGCTGTCTCCACGTGAACTCAAGGTAAACCGTGGCGGTCGGAATCCGGGTGAAGGACGCCATCTGACCCAAGTCCAGGAGGACCGGATTCGGAAACTGATCACGGACAAGGCCCCCGACCAACTCAAACTCGACTACGCCTTGTGGACCCGCAAAGCGGTGATGGAGCTGATTGAGCAGGAGACCGGCATAGCCATGCCGATCCGCACGGTTGGCGAATACCTGAAGCGCTGGGGTTTGACGCCGCAGAAGCCGGTCAAGCAGGCCTATGAGCAGAATCCGAAGGCCGTCCAGCGCTGGTTGGACGAGGAGTATCCGGAGATCAAGTCGCAGGCGAAGCAGGAAAAGGCCGAGATCTACTGGGGAGACGAGACGGGAATACGGAGTGACAGCCAACATGAACGCGGTTATGCCCCCAAAGGTAAGACACCGGTCATCCGGCTCAATGCCAAGAGAAGTTCGACGAACATGATTTCGGCGGTCAACAATCAGGGAAAAGTCCGTTTCAAAATTTTCGAGGGCAGTATGAACACAGACGTTCTGATCGATTTCTGCAAGCGGCTGATCAAATCCGCAAAGCGAAAGGTTTATCTGATCCTGGACAACCTGCGCGTTCATCATGCCAAGCTCTTCAAGGCTTGGCTTCAGGAACACAAAGACGAGATCGATGTTTTCTATTTACCATCCTACTCTCCGGAATTGAATCCGGACGAATACCTGAACTGTGATCTGAAGGCGGGGGTACACAGTGGGAAACCTGCCCGAAACAAGGAGCAGTTGAAGAAGAAAGTCTTGTCGCACATGCGCATGTTGCAGAAGAGCCCTAAGCGGGTAGCCAAGTATTTTGAGCACAAGAAAATTCGTTATGCCGCGTAGCAGATGTTCTTTATTGCCGGGTTAATAA
>JALSHD010000059.1 GCA_026982395.1 Chromatiales bacterium
GCTGGACTGCCATATCGGTGGGTGGAGCCATCGAAATCACCTCTCATAAATGAAAAAAACCGCCCGGACACTACCGCATCCGGGCGGTTTCAACTACTTACCTGCTATCTTTTTACTGAAGCAGACTCAATGCATTCTGCGGCAACTGATTGGCCTGCGACAGCATCGCCGTACCTGCCTGCTGCAGGATCTGGGTACGGGTCAGCTCGGCAGTTTCAGCAGCGAAGTCAGCATCGCGAATACGGCTGCGAGCTGCGGATAGGTTTTCCACAGCATTCTGGTTACTGCGCACCACCGACTCAAAGCGGTTCTGCACGGTACCAAAATCAGAGCGAATAGTATTGACCGTGTTGATGGCGGCATCGATGATGTCCAGAGCACTGAGCGAACCACTGACTGAAGAAACCTCTGTGCCTGCGGCCAGCGCAGAACCAATACCACCTGTAGTACTGGTAAGAACGCGGGCGCTGACAGAGACCCGGTTGGTGGCCGCAGCTGCATTGGCGCCAATCTGGAAGGTCAGGGCAGAGGTACTGTTCAGCACCGATACTCCATTGAAATTGGTGGCCTGAGCAACACGGGTAATTTCATTCTTCAGTGCGGTAAACTCCTCATTGAGAGAGAGCCTATCGGAGTCACTGTTGGTACCGTTGGCCGACTGCACCGCCAGCTCACGCATGCGCTGCAGAGACGAAGCAACCTCCTGCAGGGCACCCTCTGTGGTCTGGGCCAGCGAGATACCGTCATTGGCGTTCCGGGTGGCCTGATTCAGCCCACGGATCTGGGCGGTGAAACGCTCGGAGATGGCCATACCGGCGGCATCATCCTTGGCGCTGTTGATACGCAGACCGGAAGAGAGACGCTGCAGCGCTACACCCATCGCGTCCTGGGAGCGGTTCAGGTTCCGCTGTGAATTGAGAGACATTACATTGGTGTTAATAATCTGTGGCATTTTTTTCTCCATTCCATCCGGGGATTGAAATCGATCCGGATGGTATTGGTTAATTACTGGCGGATATACAACCTGTCTGTGTATTTACCGCCTCCGAAGACCTTATCGGCAGTGCCAAAAAATAGCTTTAATCAAACGCCGGAAAATTGTCACCCAGCTGATGGGCACCTCTTGTTAACCCGGCAACCTCCCGGAAAACAACAGGCACGATAACTGCATAAGTACCGGCATACTCAACAACACAGAAAAACACCATGTCATCCCGGAAAAGTTTTCTCACCAATCAGTTCGGCGACAAGTATCTTCCTGACGTCAATCAGTACAGCTTCAATCGGACAGGCTCGTCTGCCCTGTTCCGGAAAACCTTTGCCGATACGCTTGCAGAGCCGGATACTTTCTATCTCATAGTCGGAACCGACTCCGGGTTGCTGCCCAAATATATAAAAGATAGTGGCATCCCTGCAGGAAGCCGTTTTCTGTTTATCGAACTGCCCGAAATTATCGAACAGCTGGCGCAGCAAGAGAACAATGACCGGATGGCGATATGCAGCCTTGACCAATGGGAGGAGCAGGCGGCACAGCTCGGCCTGCAGAGCTACCTGTTCATCGACAAGGTGCAGACCGCCCGATCCATTGCGGTACTCGAGGGCCACCATCCGGGATACATCGAACTGTTCGGCCGGCTGCAGATGGAGTTCAACCACCAGCAGTATCTCGCCCGGGCATCGCTCGGTTCAAAGGTGTTTGTCCAGCGGCAGCTGGAGACGCTGGCGGACAACCTGCTCCCGGCCCGGCTCATGCAGGGGTGGGGGAAAAACCGCAGCTGCGTGCTGCTGGCCGGGGGGCCATCGCTGGATGATTTTCTTCCCTGGCTGAAACAGCACCGCGATCGGTTTGTGGTCATCGCAGTATCACGCATTGCCAGACGGCTGCAGCAGGAGCAGTTGACACCGGACATCTGGTGCTCCATCGATCCCTGGGCGGCCAATCTGGAGGTCAGCAAGGAGATGCTGAATCAACATGAGAACACTATCCTGGTACACGCCTACCATATCTATGCGCCGCTGATCGGACAGTGGGCGGGCAGGAGCCTCTATCTGGGCAATCGTTTCCCCTGGCAAAGCGCGCTGAACCACGACAACATCCCGGTTGCCCCCATTCAGGTGACCAACAGCGCCCTGCTGCTGGCCATGGAGATGGGCTTCTCCCGAATTATCCTGGCCGGAGTCGATTTCTGCCTGCACCGGGAGGGGCGCACTCACGCCCGCGGCAGCCTCGATTCCGAAGTGGGACAGCAGCTCGGGTTGATGGAGACCCATATCGAAACCAACGCGGGAGATATTGCGGAGACCACCTTTCCCCTCACCTCCGCTGCTGCCATTTTCGACCAACTGGCAGCGCCTGCCAGAGAGAACCACACAACCATCATCAATCCCGCTCCCTGGGCCGCAAAACTGGAAAATGTTCAGCACATCCCGCTGGACGAGATCACCCTGCCACAACCGCTGAGCAAAGAGGAGCGCGCGCTCCACAAACAGATCCCTGTCTTGCCGAAAGCGGACTATCTGCATCATCAGCAGGAGGTTTTGCAGGAGCTGGCCCGGATGCTCCGGGAGCTGAAGACCATCCGTGAGCTGAGCGGCAAGGCGCTGAAATGCCATGCCGCCCTCTGCTCCCCGACGCTCAGCGATGAAGCGAAATCCGGGCAGAAAAAACGCATGGACCGGATCGAAAAACAGCTTCGCAACCGGCATGCGGAAGCGTCCCACTTCATCAAGGGATACGGGATTCACAGCTTCCTGAAAATGGGGATCGTGGATCGGGACCGGGCTTGGAGCGATGCCGACATCCAGCATGTCGGGCAGGTTTACTATGAGTCCTATCGCGACATTGCGGAAGAGCTGATCAAACGGATCACCGATGCGCAGCGGAGGATCCACTCCCGTATCGAAGAGCAGAGCAACCGCTCCGATTTTCCGGCCCTGTTCAGGCAGTGGCGGCAGGACAACCAGCCCGGCCGGGGAAGGGTATGGGCGACTCACCACAGGGAACTTTTCAGTCAGCAACCAGATTCCATTGCGGAAACATTTTCCGCCCTGGAAAATGAGTATCAACAGCAGCTGGAAAACGCGAGCAAAATAAAGGGTTTTGCCGATGGCACCTCCTATCTGGATCGCCTGAAAAAACGCCAGCAGCAGCTGGACGAGATCTTTCCGAAACTGAACCAGCTGTTCCAGCAGCGGGACGAGAAAGGGCTGGAGCGGATCGTCTCCGGGCTGGCAAAGATCGATTCGGAAAAATCACAGTGGCTGGCCGCTATCGCCCAAGGTTATCTCGCTGAAATGCAGGGGGATCCGGATGGCGCCCTGGAGCACTATCTGCAGATCGTGCAGCAGGAGCCGCTGCCGCAGATCCTGCTGCGCATCAGCGACATCTCCCTGCAGAATGAGGATCACCACACCGCCACGCTGGCGCTCAAGGTGCTGAGCGAGATCGCGCCGGTTTTCATGCCCTCCTACGCAAACATTCTGCGCCTCACCGGTCAACGGGCAGAGGCGCTGGAGATCTACCACCGCTATCTGGATCAGATGCCAGACGATCTGGCCACGGTCATCACGGTCGGAAAGTTCTACCTGGAACTGGATGCGCCGGATGCCGCCAGCGACGCCTTCAACTACGTGCTGGCGCGGGACCCCGACAACCACGCCGCGCGCACCCTGCTGGAGAGGACCGGAACAGCCCCGGTCACCGCTGCGTAACCATGAAACAGCTGTTACTCATCGGCGGCGGCGGCCACTGCAAGGCCTGTATCGATGTCGTCGAGCGGCAGGG
>JALSHD010000060.1 GCA_026982395.1 Chromatiales bacterium
GTGGCGAGACGGGAGCGGTCAACGCGGCTGTTCGTGCCGGTGCGGACGCCTGCGAGCGGGTTGGAGACGGCCTGGTAGCGGCTCACATCATTGCGCGTGTCCACAGTGAAGTTGAGAACATTCTGCCCAAGGCGGCGGAAGGCTGAGATTGAACAATAGTCAGGAGAAAAACATGAGTGATATATCTGGAATTGCACTGGGGATGATCGAGACCCGGGGACTGGTTCCCGCGATAGAGGCGGCGGATGCCATGACCAAGGCGGCCGAAGTGCGGCTGGTGGGCCGTCAGTTTGTGGGCGGCGGCTACGTAACTGTGCTGGTTCGTGGCGAGACGGGAGCGGTCAACGCGGCTGTTCGTGCCGGTGCGGACGCCTGCGAGCGGGTTGGAGACGGCCTGGTAGCGGCTCACATCATTGCGCGTGTCCACAGTGAAGTTGAGAACATTCTGCCTGATGCTGCATCCTAATGCAGGTGGCAGGAGTATTCTCTATATCTGCTAGTATTATTCGGGTGTGGTGGATATAGCGGTTTTGTTTCTTCGATGTTGCAAATACAGTCATGTTGATGGATCCGAAGCTTATAGGTTTCCTTTCGCGGGCCTTGAGTCACGAGATGAGGGCAGTACAGCAATATCTTGCCCAGTCTGTTCTCTGCGATATGTGGGGCTTGACTGAAGATGCCGGCAAGTTGCGAAATGAATCCGGAGAAGAGCTGGAGCATGTAGAGCGTTTGATTCGGCACATGCTGGGCTTGGGATTGGTGCCCAACGGGACACAGCTTCCCCCCGTGCGTGCAGGCCGAACATTAAGGGAGATGCTGGCGGCGGATTGGCAGATGGAACGTGATGCGATCCGGATTTATACAGAGGCGAGCCGGTATAGTGCACGAATACGGAACAATGCTGCTTGTCAGCTGTTTACCGATTTATTGCATGAAGAGCAGAAACATCTTGAATTACTGCAGGAGTGGATAATGGCTCTGGATCAGAAGGAAGTGACAGATGGCTGATAACCCTTCCACACCTGAAAGTGCCGCATGGAATGTTGAAGAGCGGATCCAGCTGATGTCCCGGCGTTACGAATTCTCCAGCTATGCAGAGACGCGGGAGTTTCTTGATCGTCTGGAGAAGCTGTCGGAAAGCGAAAACTATTACCCTGACCTTTCTTTTGGCCGGACATACGTCAACGTATCCATAAAAGCCCGCGACAATAAAAAACTTTCGGGGAAAGATTACGGTTTTTCGGAAAAAGTGAATCTGTTAGTCAACGACAGTTCGAGCCGGTCAGGGTGATGGACTGCGTAAGGTTTGCGGTTGCCAATCTCAAGGGAGGTTGCGGGAAATCCACCTTGGCCCTTAATTTGGCTGCCGGACTGACCGCACGGGGCAATACGGTTTTGCTGGACGCTGATCCGCAGGGAACCTTGGTACACTGGATTAACTTTGAAGATATAGAAGGTATGCCCCGCGTT
Organism: Chromatiales bacterium; assembly: GCA_026982395.1. GTDB lineage: Bacteria > Pseudomonadota > Gammaproteobacteria > Thiohalospirales > Thiohalospiraceae > DRMK01. The sequence continues at coordinate 1,471 of JALSHD010000060.1, forward strand.
ATTGCTATCGACTCCGATCTGCCGGAGACGATGCGCCAGGCAAGCGATGCAAATCGATTCATTGTTGTCGATTGTCCACCGGCGCTTGGAAGCGGAAATACAGAAACAGCCCTTAAACAGGTGGATATATTGCTAATCCCCGTTTTGCCCTCGCCACCGGATCTTTGGGGTAGTGCCCGCATGGTGGAGGCGGTGAGAGAGGCGCGTCAGGAAAATCCCCGGCTGCGTGCCTATTTTGTCAGGAATCAGGTTGAGTCGAGAAGCGCCCTCTCCAGGGCGATGCGCCAGGCACTCAAAACTTGTGAGTTGCCGGTGCTGGAAAGTGCATTGGGACGCCGTGCTGCCTATCGCTGGGCCTCCCTGGAAGGGATCAGCGTCTATCAGTTTGGCGCGCGAGGAAAAAAAGCTGTTGATGACATCGAATCCGTTATTGAGGAGGTTTTGAATAATGACTGATCTTGAGGACAAACTTGCCGCTAGTGTCAAGAAACCAGCGCCCGTTGGCAAGAAAACAAAAAAGGCGCAATCTCGAACCAATACCCTGGCCACAAAAGCCAAAAAAACAGCTACTGCAAAATCCAGGCAGAAGCGAGCCGTATCCGATACAGCATCCGAACTGCATCCTCAGCATATCTGGCCGGACTAGACGGGTTTTTAGGAGCCATTTTTGGCTATACAGCTGGCAGAATATCTGGATTCCCTGGGGGATTTGGGCGAACATGCAAGAGAGGTGCTGGAGGCGAACTGGCAAGAGGCAGTTCGTGTATTCAGCCCTCGCGGGCAACAGGCATACCTGGATGGTGCTGTTGCGCTCAAATCCCTGGGGCGCGGTACCGACCTTGTTATCTCATTTCTGGAAAGTGCTCCCCTGGTTGCCAAGGAGATTGGTGAACAGGCGGTTCCCGAACTTCTTTCAACTGCTATCAAAATGTATTCCAGAACCAGCGCTGCGGTATTGTCCCTGGTTTTTTCCACAGCGCCTACGGCAGCCAGTCGGCTGGGCGAACTGGAGCTGTTTCGCGCCTACCTGAGCTTGCTGGACAATCTCGTGGCAAAGGCGCCCCGGGCGATGCGCCCGTTCCTGGAAAAGCTGGATGTATTGCTGGCGCAATTGACGCTGGGTGGTTTGCGTCGTTGGGTGGCGTGGGGCATTTCTGCCTATCGTAACGATTTTGATGCGCAGGCTGAATATTTCAGCCTCACCAGCGAGCAGGCCAGGGCAGTACTGCAGCAAGAGCAAAGGGGCGTCCTTTTCGTCAATATACAGCGCCGCCTGATCATGTATCTGCGCTCGCTCTGGGGGCGTGATTTTTTTCTGCGCCCGACATCCGGCGATTTTGAAACCCGAGAAGGTTACCGGCCGTATATCGAAGGTTACTTCATCCATTTGCCGGACGCCTTCGACGACTATGCGCCGGAAGGCCAGGAGGCGGTTTCGGGCATGGATGTCTATCGGGCAAGCGCGGCACATGCTGCCGCCCACATCATGTTCTCCCATTACGATACAGAGGCCGAAGAGTTAACCGATCTGCAGAGGTTGATGATTGGCGTGATAGAGGATGCACGCATCGAAGCGCTGGCTATCAAAGTCTTCCCGGGGTTGCGGCCGTTGTGGCTGAAGCTGCTTCCGGTGGGAGCCAGTACAGGTGAAGGGCTGCAGCCGATACTGGATCGTATGGCACGAGCGCTGCTGGACGCTGGTTATTCCGATACACACCCATTGGTGATCCAGGCGCGTGATGCCATGATCGCCGCCGAATCGCACCTGAATGACCCGGAACTGTCCCGGGAGATCGGGCTTCAATTGGCAGACCAGGTGGTTGAATTGGGCATTCCCTTCAATGCCAGAACCGACCAGTATAGCAATCCCTACCGGGATGACAACCGCTTTCTGTGGGAGTCGCCCGATCTCGGGGAGGCGAACTATGAAGTGCTGCTCGGCGAGAGCGCACAGGTACGCAAATATGTCAGCGTCATGGAGATGATCAATGCTGTCGAGGTAGAGAACGCAGGGGATGACGCACAGGAGATTTGGGTGCTTGAGACGGAGCTGTTCCCCTATGAGGATATGGGTGTTTCCTGGAATGAAATGGAAGGAAAAGAGCCGGTATCATCGCCTGTTCACTACCACGAGTGGGATTACCAGACCCAGCTGGAACGCCCCAGCTGGGTTACCCTGCTGGAAAAACGTCCGAAATCGGGAGAACCGGAGCAGATAGAGGCGGTACTGGAGCAGCACGCACCTCTTGTGCGCCGTCTGAAATTCCTGATCGAAGCCGTGCAACCGCAAGGT
>JALSHD010000061.1 GCA_026982395.1 Chromatiales bacterium
AAATAATATGACTTCACTGAAACAACTCAAATAGCAAGGGCCTGATCGGCTGCCCGAGGAGCCGAAAATGCCACAAGGGTCGAAAAAGAGTGAGAACAGCGAGACAAAAAATGAAATACAGGGTCATCCGAGAGCGAATTTTGGGATATTTCCTGGCTTTTTGAGTTGTTTTTATTCTTCAGGTAACGATGTATCCGCCGCACATTACTCATGGCGGCTGAGCCAATCAGCAGCATACGAACGCGGGGCTGGCCCCGCACCGGCACTTTACCATTCCGAAAGGGATGTTTTACGGAGCGCACGGTGGACTCAACGGCGGATCGCAAGTTCTTACCGCTAGCCTTTGCCTGAGCTGACCGCTGGCGTCTCCGAGCGACATTCAACTGTTGTTTGGAGAAACGCAGGGCGCGTTTGGGCCGCCGCCTGAGTGGTTCAGCTGGACACTTGTCTGCAAAGGGACAGCTCTTGCACTCCTCCAGACTGAAGTAGGCCAGGTAGCGTTCTCGTCTGCGTCCAGTAATGACCTGCGTCTGGACACCGTTAGGGCAAGTCACCCGTTTGGGTTTTCCTTTATTCTCGATTTCCCAGTCGAATTTCTCCAGCCCTACGGTATCCGGATCCGGTTTGGCACCCTTGATAGCGGTTTGTACCTGGTCGACTTCCAGTTCGACCAGGAGTTCATCGACCTCTTCGCTGCTGTAGCCGCCATCGGTATGCATCACGTCCACATCCGTGCGTTCCTTGAGCTCTGGCAGCACTTCCGCCAGCATCTTGGCATCATCCGTGGTATTGGGTTCAACTTGTACCTTCAAAATCAACTGCAGATCGTTTTCTGGATCGCAGGTCTCGGTGAGATTGCTGACGTATCCAATGTGATCTTCCCCACACTTGCGGCGATAACTGGCCTGCTCATCATCGGGTGACTGCAGGCTGCTGGCACTCAGTTCCTGTCCTTCTTTCGGGCGCAGACCACTTTCGGCTCCCAATGCGAAGTGCTCTTCAAAAACCCGTTTCAGGATCTGGTAGTCGTGTTCGTCACCGTACTTGTCAGCCAGCTCGGTCACCAGCTTGTGCATCTGCTCTCCGATGCGTTCGAGGTGTGCCCCGCTTTCACCGGCTTTAACCCGATAGGCGTACTGCCCGGCTTTTCCTTTCAGATAAGGTGCCAATGTCTCGGCATAGCGCTTCTGATCCTCTTCATCCAGCATGCGGTGCGTGCGCTGCAGCACTTCCACCAGTAAACGCAGCCGGGTGGTTTTGCAGATATTGCTAGCAATTTGGGTGCTGTCCATGCGAAGTTTGCCTGTCTTCAGCTGGTAGGCCTTCACCTGTTCATCCGTAATCTGTTCGAAGGCTTTCTCGATCAAGTTCTCACCCGTCTTTTTCTGGTGTTCCACTACCCGCTGGCGGAAATTGTAGATCGTGCGCACATCAAACTCGCCATCCCCCAACTGATGGTATCCCAGTGCATAGCGCACCTGCACATCAAAGAGAAAGGCATCATGCAGCTCTTCATCACTCCAGCCAAAGCCCGCTTTGAGGGCTTCCAACCCCACCAATACGTTCACCGCTATGTTCGGACGCGAAGGAATATCAGCATACAGCACAGCAAAGACGCGCTCATCGATCCGGCAGAAGAACTCCCGGTAGAATACCCCCGCCCAGGATTCCTCCAGGCGTTTCCTTTGTTTCTCCGGTAAGTCGTTGACATTGCTGATCCAGGCAAGTTGCTTATGGGCTGTGTTTTCTTTGAACATGGTTGGGGCCTTCCTCCACAGGGTTGGCCTCATTATATTCATTTCCTTCTCTTTTGAGGAGGGTCAATTTGGACACTTTTGTCCTATCGTTTTTTCAGTGGAGTCATACTATGCATTTGGTTTGGGGTTGGCTATTGTGGCCTTATGCTAGTTTGTTGGGAAAGCCAGGGCTTTGATTTGCAAGAAATCCGGGTTTCCCAGAAGCCGATTGATGTAGATGCATAAGGTATGTGCGGCTAACTTGGTATACAGGCGAGTACACAAACCCCAGAAAGTGTGGGCATGGTTCTTCTCGATGTTGAATTGCTCTGAGAGTTGCCCATTCACCGTTTCAATAACTTGCCGCAGCTTGTTGTAGGTCTTTTTCAGATGAGCGGACAATTGCTTTTTCTGGTTGCGTCGCGGGATGGTTCTCAAACGCAGCCGATTCTGACGCCAGAGTTGAGCAGCCTTATCAGCAGAGATGTAAGCCTTGTCACCCAAGACGTCCAGATCGGTATGCGCAGAAAGCATTTCAAAGCCAACTTCCAGGTCGGTTGCGTTGGCCGAAGCAAGTTCAAAATCCAGGATCAGGCCGCCTAGCGTGACCAGAAGATGAAGTTTGTATCCAAAGATAGTCTCGTTTCTGGATGGCACCTTACCAAAAGTGGCTCCATAGGCTTTCCAGTCACCCGTGGCCCCCGGCACCAGATAGAACTGGACAACAGGAATAGGCAAACTGTCAATCGCACATTGGGGATCTTGCGCCAAATCCAACATCTGCAACACGGTGCGACGAATTAGGTTGAAGGCCAACATCAGGTTACGTCGCCGACGATTGAAACGGCTTTGCGAAGGAATGTTGGGAAACAGATTTCGATGCTCTTGCCAGTAGCTCAACATTTCTGTCTCCACGTCCCAACCGCGACACTCGCCTACGATTGCCATCGTGATGAGTTCGCTGTCACTGCATTTTGGTTTAGGTCCGGGCCGTTTGAAGAGTGGCTCTATTTGTTGCCAAACGTCATCCACGATCATGTATATCCACGTGCAGAAGTCTTCAAAGTCGTTTATCATTGGGTTGTCCTCCAGTGTGGTTTGGGCTTGTTTGGTGAACATCCCAAGTTTACCCTGGAGGACTTCCCTTCAATTCTTTGGAACTAGCATAAGGCCCTACTAAGAAACTTTCGTGTGTCATCGCGAGTGAAACGAAGCGATCTCCCTCTTGCCACGGAGGAGATTGCCACACTCCGCTGCGCAGAGTTTACACTGAGCGTAGCAAATGTGTTCGCAATGACACGTTCAAGCGTTTCTTACTGTTTGAGCCCCTTTTTTTTCGGGGTGGGTTTACTCGCAATGACAGGTTGGCTACCGCAACGCCGTTAGTAGGGTATGCCAGCCACCGCCTGACCTTTCTACAACATTTGCCTGCACCCCCACAAGTGAATCATGAATTGCCCAGCGGAAACATATATACTATAATCAAAGTGGCGGACAATGAACAACTATTCAAGGTTCTAGGTTAGTCAGTAAGGTAAGTTCCCACAAGGAGGAAAAAAATGAAAATAGGCTTGAGGTT
>JALSHD010000062.1 GCA_026982395.1 Chromatiales bacterium
GAACAGTGTAAAGCGACGTAATACACAGTTTAACAACGAAGCAACCAATCTATTCGGGCTGAAAAAATCAGACTGAAGGGGGCGGGTTCGCTCTAAACTCTAGATTAATGATATTACTGGATTATTGAAAATGGATTGGGGGCTTTTGTGGAGAACAGCGTAAAACAAAAAACCGTATGGAAAGAGCCTGTATGGATGTGGGTTATTCTGGCGGCTGCACTCGGGTTACTTGGTATTATCTTTTATGAAGGTTTGTCCGCGACAGTGCGGGCGTGGGGCCAGGAGGAATACAGCCATGGTTACATGATTCCATTGGTGGTGGCTTTTCTGATCTGGCAAAAAAAAGACCAGCTGGAAAAGGTCCGTTTCAGTGACTCATGGATCGGTGCTGTTATCGTTCTGCTAGGGGTCGGGCTCTATTTCGTCGGAGAGTTGAGTACCCTCTATATCATTATTCAGTATGCCTTTCTGGTCACTCTTTTCGGTGTAGCATTCTGCATGGTGGGCTGGGAAGGAATGCGTAAGATCTGGATCCCGTTGTTGTTCCTGATCTTCATGATTCCGCTGCCATCATTTCTTTTCAACAACCTTTCTTCATTGCTCCAGCTTATCTCGTCAGAACTTGGAGTAGCAGTAATTCGTTTTTTCGGTGTCAGCGTCTATCTGGAAGGAAATGTCATCGACTTGGGCAACTATCAGCTCCAGGTGGTAGAGGCTTGTAACGGATTGCGCTATCTCTTTCCATTGATGAGTTTGGCATTTCTGTGTGCCTATTTTTTCAAAGGTGCATTCTGGAAGCGGGCTATTATTTTTCTGTCCAGTATCCCTATTACCGTATTGATGAACAGCTTCCGTATCGGTGTGACCGGTGTGTTGGTGGACTACAAAGGAATCGCAATGGCCGAAGGGTTCCTTCATGATTTTGAAGGATGGTTCATTTTCATGAGTTGTCTGGGAATTCTTCTCCTTGAGATGTGGATACTTTCAAAAGTAGGCCGGGACGGGAACCGGCCCCTGCGGGAGGTATTTGGCCTGGATTTTCCCGAGCCGACTCCCAAGGATGCTGTAGTGCAGTATCGCACTCCTCCGAAACCGTTTCTTTTTTCCATTTTGCTGCTGCTGGTGACAGTAACATCTGCTTCCATGCTGGAGCAGCGTGAGGAAATTATTCCTCAGCGGGCCGATTTTTCAGAATTTCCGTTGCAAGTCGGCAGTTGGCAGGGAAAAGATGAGCGCATGGAACAAATCTATGTTAATGCTCTCAAGTTCGATGATTACATCATGGCGAATTTTGATGACGGAACCGGAAAAATCATCAACTTTTATGTTGCCTACTATGGTTCTCAGAGAAAAGGCGAATCAGCCCATTCACCCCGTTCGTGCCTACCCGGAGACGGGTGGCGAATGACCGGGTTGACCAGCAAAATAGTCGATGGGGCAGATGTAGGCAGCACCCCTCTTAAGGTAAATCGTGTCGAGATACAGAAAGGCGATTATAAACAGCTGGTCTATTACTGGTTTCAGCAGCGGGGCCGGGTAATTACCAATGAATATCTGGTGAAGTGGTATCTGTTCTGGGATGCGTTGACCAAAAATCGTACAGATGGAGCACTGATTAGGTTGACAACGCTGGTAGCACCGAATGAAGAGATGTCGAATGCCGAGCAACGGCTTGATGAATTTACAAAAGCTGTTACTGATATACTTGAGGATTATGTTCCGGGGGAAGAGCCGGAAGGCATGATTGATGCCCGGCTTGCCAGCCGGAACTGATAACAGCAGACTGCGTGTCGGAGAGAAGATTTGGCTAGAAAAAAAGAGGATGGGGTCTTGCCGCTGCCCCGGCTGAGTGCGGCTGCGTCATTGGCGGGTAATGATTCCCCCCCCCCTGAAATTTCAGTGGTTCGTTATCCAGGAACCCGGACTGGGAGCGGCAGAAGTGACATCAACATCCGCAGCTACCACAACGCTAATACCCTCTATGGAGGGGGTGTATAGATTGCGGCTGAAAGTGTCGAATGGCAAGGCGACCGATATAGATGAGTACGAACTTTTTGCTACATATAAAAATGATGGTGAGTTTTTTGATGCCGAAGATGCCTTTCCTCCCCCTCGAGCCGAAGGAGAAGAACCTGGAATCGGAGGAGCCGGAGAGTGTCAATATGTGGACGAATACGATAGTTTGGTATTCGAGCCAAATGCATAGAGGCTTGCTGTGTAACTTGCCCGGAAAACAGGTTAATCGTTTTCAGTTAATTGGCGAAAAAACCGCAGAGCCATGAAGACAACCAATCTCCGGGTACGGCATACCGTCTTTGCGGTCTTTGATGTGTTACTGGATTAATTTTTTATTGGGAGTGTTAACTACTATGTTTTGGCAATGGATTAGATGTTTTTGTTTGTCATTTCTGGTGTTGTTGCTAACAGCCTGTGGTGCGGGTGAGCAGGCAGAGAAGTATCTTGAACGCGGCAAGACATATTATGAAGAGGGTAATTATGACAAAGCCAGGATTGAGCTGAAAAACGTCCTTCAGATCAATCCCAAAAGCGCGGATGGGCACTATTATCTTGCACTAACCCTGGAAAAACAGCAAAATTTCCAAAAGGCTTTTTCGCATTTCTTGTCTGTACTGGAGCTTGAGCCGAAAAACATTCCCGGCCAGCTTCAGGTAGGGAAATATTATTTGCTCAGTCAGCAAAACGACAAGGCTATGGAGATAGTCAACTCAATCCTGACTGATGAGCCAAACAACGCCGAAGGAATTGCGCTGAAAAGTGCCGTACTTGCCCGCCAAGGGAATGATGCCGATGCGCTGATGGAGGCAAAAAGAGCATATCAACTGACTCCGGAAAATCAGGAAGTAGTTTTACTGCTCTCTTCGTTGTATCAAGGAACAAACCAGGCCGACAAGGCAATTACCGTATTAAAGACCGGAATAGAGAAAAATCCGGAATCAGATATTCTTCGCTTGAAGCTGGTCGAAATATACTGGCAAGCGAAGAATACCACCGAACTGGAAAAGCTGCTTCGCGAGAGCATAAGCACAAACTCTGAAAATACATTATATGTAACCCAGCTGGCTCAACTCTACACCGGGTTAAACCGCCTGGATGAGGCCGAAAAGGTGCTGCGCAATTCAGTGGAAGCCAAACCCGGAGATGAAGATCGGCAGCTTGTATTGATCAAGTTTTTACAGGAAAAACGCAGTACCAAAAAAGCGGAAACTGAGCTTCTCAGCTTTATAGATAAATACCCGGAAGCCCACAAAGCTCGTTTTGGTCTTGCGAATCTATATAAAAGGACTGGCAGGCCAGAGAGAGCTGAACAGCTATATTTAAATATAATCAAGACAAAAGAAACCGCTCCCGAGGCTTTCCAGGCCAGAAATGAGTTGGCAATTCTCCGCTTGAATGAAGGAAAGCCTGATCAAGCAGAAAAATTAATCACCGAGGTTCTGGCAAATAACCCCGTCGATCCTCAAGCATTGATGATGCGAGGTCGTATGGCCTTGCAGCGGGGAGATGCAAAAAGAGCCATTAGTGACTTCCGTACCATACTTCAGGACAATCCTGCTTCTGACTCCGTTCTGGTGTTGCTGGCGGATGCGCATATGCGCAATAATGAGCCGGAACTTGCCCAAGAGAGTTTGCGTAAGGCCATCAAGGTTAAACCACAAGCGCTTGAGGCTCGGTATGCCTTGATTGATTTTTTGAAATCAAGGAAAGATTACGACAATGCGCTGGTGGAGGCGGACAAGCTTTTGAAAATGGCTCCGGGTGATCGCGGTGGATTGTTGGCAATGGTTGATCTTCGCGCCATGAAAGGTAACTGGAGAGAAGCCGAGCAATTCGCAAAAACACTCAAGAAAAATTACCCTGAAGATGTTAGCGGAAGTGTCAAGTTGGGGCAGATATATACCGCTCAAAAGAAGTATGGTGCGGCGGTTTCAGAGCTCAGGTCTGCAGTAAACAAGGCACCCGATCAGGCCTCTCCTGTAACCGCCCTGGTTAAAGCCTATGTGGCTCAAGGGGAACCGGAGAGCGCTATTTCTGTTTTGAAACAACAGATAAACAAAGCACCTGCCAATCGTGCCGGGTACTACAATCTGCTGGGTGAGATTTATCTCTCCCGGCAGCAACATCGGCAGGCGGTCAATGCCTTCCGTAGTGCAATTTCAGAAAAGAAAAACTGGGGCACGCCAGTCAGAAATCTGGCCAATTTTTATTTGAAACAGGGCGACAACCAGTCCGCAATAAAGGTTGCCAGGAATGCCGCAGAGATAAATCCTGGTGACAGCTCTTTCATGCTGTTTTTGGCCGGTATATATGAGCTCAGTGAAGACTATGACGGTGCAATAAAGACTTATAACAAGGTTCTGGAAAACGCCCCCAACAACGATGTGGCTGTTAACAATCTTGCGTCACTGTTGACCGATTACAAAGGAGATTCCGAAAGCCTCCAGCAAGCGTTAAAACTGGCAAAGCGGTTCAGTAATTCCTCCAATCCGACCTATATTGATACCCTGGGTTGGGTATACCTGAAAACCGGGAATACCGGCAAGGCTGTAGAGTTACTGAAAAAGGTTGTACAAAGTGCACCAGACGTTGCTATTTTCAACTATCACATGGGAATGGCGTATCATATAGCTGGAGAGAAAGCCAAGGCCAAACAGTATCTCGAAACGGCACTGGCGAGTAAAGTCAAGTTCCCCGGCAGTGAAGAAGCGCAAGGCATATTAAGTACTCTGTAAGATTTGTTCGGTACGCAAGGGGGCCTGCTTTTATGATATTAATACGTCACGGCACCTCTAACCAGGAACCCTCGGCAAAGCCCCGCGGGGGGTGTGAGCCGCTCAAAGCAGCAATTAAGAAGTCTACCGGCTCTTTGCCCCCCAAGGGGTTGTTTTTATCAGCCTCAACCGAACGAATTGACTTGCCCGCAAATAAGTGAACAGGAGTCACGAGTTCTTATGATGATTGAGAGCGCTCTCTAGTGGGCAATACGTGCCCAATAGCTGTCAAAACCGAATTTTGGACTGTGCGGCTGAGTGTGGCACTGCTTGCAGATTTTTTCTTTCGGCCAGTCGGCATTCGGGGTTGGTTTCTTTCCTTGTGAATCTGCGTGGGTTCGGCCTGCACCATGACAGGATTCGCACTGGACATTGAGCAGATGCATAGTCAGCCGGGTATCGATGTAACCACCGGGTTGTTCGAACCCCACTGTGTGGCAGATGATACAATCCGGATCAAAAGATTTCCCGACCTCTTCCAGTTGTTCGAATGCGCGGGCATGCAGACTTTTGCTCCATATTTCATAGGGCTTTGCGTGACAGCCCTGGCATGCTTCGCTGCCGGTGTAGGGACTTTGTCCGGATTGTTGCAGCTTTCTCTGTTCGACACTGGCCAGATAAGCGGCTTTTACCTTGGCGTTATATTCGTCATACCATGTTTTCAGAAATGGTGCATCGGGAATGCTTTTGGGCAGTGGAATAACCTTGTGCTGCCATGAGGTTATATTTCCTTTCCCGTCGGTCTTGAGATCAACACGCCCCAAACGCATTCCCCGAGATCCGGGCTGTAATATCAGGGTTTTTCCCTGTAGTACAGGTTTGCTATACTCCTCATATGCTGATTTGATCATCAGAATATCAACATTATCGAGTGTAACCAGCTTGCTTGCCTCTTCCTGAGTCAGCGTGGTGGTCAGTACGGTAAGCATTCCCTTCTGTTTTGCCTGTTGCAACGCTTCTTGCAGCTGATCTGTTTTACCGCTGACCGGGTTATGATCTCCCTCCATTTGACGAAAAGGGGAACCTTCCGGATCCAGCCAGGAAAAAAAGGCCAGTTCAACATCTCCGTGCTTCAGGTTGCGCTGTGGCAGAAACTTGCCAATATCTCTTTTTTTCCAGTTAAAGACAGTCCAGGGCAGTGGAGGGGAGTTTAGAAATTCAACACCATAAGCCAGATCCCGCCACTGGAGACCGATAGCATCATAATCCAGTGCTGCTATCCCTTTGAGGATATATTCGCTTTTCAGTCGATCCCGGGGGGAAGCGTTGGCAAGCAGACTACCGGAAGAGAGCAAAAACAGCTCGGGTTGCTCCTTGCGAAGCTCTGCAATTTTGGCGGCGCGCCGCAGAATGCCGCCTAAATCTCCAGTTTCGGAACAGCCGCAAGGCTCCAGCTCACCATCAAGATTGCCCGAATATACAATAGTGGCAGTAGTCGGGTTTGCCTGCACTGTGTCTGAATATGAGGCCAATGCCACTGGCAGAAAAATTGCAATGAGCAACAGTGTCGTTTTGTTCATACATCTATCCAAAATATTGTGGTTGTACGGCAGAGAATAACAGCCTTGTCATGCTCATCACAGACAAGGGATTGTGGCGAAGGTTCCTTATCCCGGCGAGCAAGGCCATATCCTTATCCTTTACAGTGAATCCAATTAATTTTACAATACTCGGCTTATGTTGTCTGGCTTGCCGCAAACTGCAGATTTGTACCGTTTGGCCATGGCAGGAGAAAGCCATGCGGGGCGGGTAAAACAGTCCGTTTTCAAGCGATTGGTTTCTTCTTCCCAAGGGGCGGAGCGGTGGGTTGATGTGTCTCTTCAGTTCGGAAAGGAGCAGGGGGTGCATTATCTGCGCGGTAGCTTGGCAGGTGAGTTTGTTGTGGTATGTCAGCGTTGCATGGAACCGATGAGGCTGTTTGTGGATGCTCGCCTTTCATTCGGTTTTGTGCGTAACAAAGAAGAAGAGTCCCGCCTCCCCGAGCAGTTTGAACCGCTGTGGGTGGAGGAGACAGAGACAGACTTGTTGGCTGTCATCGAGGACGAGCTGTTGTTGGCGATGCCGATGGTGGCGCTGCATCCGCCGGCGGAGTGTCCGGTGCGGATTGAATCCACGGTAGTGAATGATGAACAAGCGGAAAGCGACAGAGCAACCCCTTTTTCTGTGTTGGCTGCCTTGACGCGTGATAAACATTGAACTGAGGAGTAACAGGTCATGGCTGTACAGAAAAGCAAGAAAACCCCTTCCCGACGCGGTATGCGGCGTGCGCATGATGCGCTGAAAAGTCCAGCGCTGTCCACTGATCCTGTCAGTGGCGAGACTCACCTGCGTCATCATGTCACTGCCGATGGCTATTACCGTGGACGCAAAGTCATCGGTGGCAGTGACGAATAGTTTCAGCCTGATGGATGCTCCGCAAAGAGGTTGTTCCGGAGTATCCGGAGATAGAGAGATACGCCCCTGTTATGGGGCGTATCTGTTTCAGGCAGCAGGGGTTGATGAATAACAGCTACGGATGACGACAAGCCTGATGGGAGAAAACTGCACAGTTGCCATCGATGCGATGGGGGGAGATTTTGGTCCGACTGTAACCGTGCCGGCAGCTCTTGCACTTCTCAAGGAGATAAAGCATCTTTCCGTTCATCTGGTTGGTGATCGACACGTATTGACCGAGGTACTCGACCAGCACAAGGAGAGCCTCGGCGAGCGGCTGCAGATCACCCATGCCTCACAACGGGTTGAAATGACCGATCTTCCTTCTCACGCCTTGCGCAACAAAAAAGACTCATCGATGCGCGTTGCGATCAATCTGGTGAAGGAGGGGAAGGCGCAGGCCTGCGTCAGCGCGGGAAATACCGGTGCCTTGATGGCTACCGCGCGTTTTGTTCTGAAAACCTTGCCCGGGGTTGACCGGCCCGCGATCTGTACGGGCTTGCCAACCATTAAGGGGCATGTTCATGTGCTTGACTTGGGAGCCAACGTTGACCTGAGTCCCGAGCATCTGTTTCAGTTTGCCGTGATGGGTTCCGAGTTGACCAGTGCGGTGGATGGTGTTCCGGCGCCGACGGTTGGCCTGCTCAACATCGGGGAAGAGGAGATCAAGGGTAATGAGGCGGTCAAGGAGGCTGGGCTGCTGCTTGCTGACAGCGGCCTGAACTATATCGGTTTCGTTGAGGGTGATGATATTTTTAAAGGCACCGCGGATGTGGTGGTTTGTGACGGGTTTGTCGGAAATGTCATGCTCAAGACCACCGAGGGTGTGGGCAAGCTGATTGCTCACTTTATGCGCCAGGAGTTTCAGCGTAATCCGCTTGCCAAATTGTCGGCTTTGATAGCGATGCCGGTTATGAAGAGGCTGCGGGCCAGGATTGATCACCGCGCCTATAACGGTGCCAGCCTGTTGGGATTGCGTCACATTGTAATCAAGAGTCACGGCAGCGCAGATTGTTTCTCGTTCACCAACGCCATCCGTGAAGCAGTACGGGAGGTGGAAAAAGGCGTGCCGCAGAAAATAGCAGCCCGTCTGGAGACACTGCTGGTGAAGCCGCAAACGGGGCAATAAGGACAACTGCATTGAACTATTCACACATCATTGGCACCGGAAGCTATCTGCCGGAGAAAATCCTCACCAACCGTGATCTGGAAAATATGGTTGATACCACGGATGAATGGATCACTGATCGCACCGGAATCAAGGAACGGCGCGTTGCCGCAGACGGTGAGACAACCTGCGACCTTGCCGAGCACGCCGCCCGAACGGCGATTGCCGCAGCGGGTATAGACAAGGATCAGATCGATTTGATAATTGTGGCAACGACCACTCCCGATCGGATCTTTCCCAGCACAGCCTGTCTGCTTCAAGATCGTCTCAATATTCATGGCTGTCCCGCCTTCGACATTCAGGCCGTCTGTACCGGGTTTGTCTATGCGCTCGGCGTGGCGGACAAGTTTATACGGAGTGGCGGAATACGTTATGCACTGGTCATTGGTGCCGAGACGCTGTCACGTATTACCGACTGGAGTGATCGTGCCACCTGCGTCCTGTTTGGCGATGGCGCAGGGGCGGTGGTTTTGGAGGTCAGTGAAACTCCCGGTATTTTATCCACTCATCTGCATGCTGATGGATTTTACAAAGATCTGCTCACCGTGCCGACCGGAGTCTCGCAGGGGTGTGCCGACCTTGATGATGGCCGTGGCCATATAAAAATGCGCGGAAACGAGGTCTTCAAAATGGCGGTCAACACATTGGGGCGGATTGTTGACGAAACACTGGCTGCAAACGGTATGGAAAAGAGCGATATCGACTGGCTGGTTCCCCACCAAGCCAATATCCGGATTATCTCTGCTACTGCCAAAAAGTTGAAAATGCCGATGGAACGCGTAGTAGTGACTGTGGATAAACACGGTAACACCTCGGCCGCCTCCATTCCACTTGCCCTTGATGAAGCAGTACGCGATGGGCGTATAAAACGGGGTGATACAGTAATGCTGGAGGCCTTTGGTGGTGGATTCACCTGGGGTTCGGCTCTCTTGAACTATTGATGCACACAACGAAGGTAATGAACTGATGTCATTAGCGTTTGTCTTTCCAGGCCAAGGTTCCCAGTCTGTAGGGATGCTTGCCGAACTGGGCCGCAATTACCCACTGGTGACAGAAACTTTCGCCGAGGCTTCTGAAGTATTGGGTTTTGATCTGTGGCAGCTGGTTCAGCATGGGCCGGAGACGAAACTTAATGATACCCGAAATACACAACCGGCAATGCTTGCTGCCAGTGTGGCAGTATGGCGGCTCTGGCAGCAGAGAGGAGGTGAACCGCCGGCGATGATGGCCGGACACAGCCTGGGCGAATATACCGCACTGGTCTGTGCCGGAGCACTTGCCTATCCGGATGCTGTTGGTCTGGTAGCGGATCGCGGACGTTACATGCAGGAAGCCGTTGCACCGGGTGAAGGGGCCATGGCGGCAATCCTGGGGCTGGATGACGGACGGGTTATCGCCATTTGCGGACAATCGGCACAAGGTGAACAGGTTGCCGCAGTGAATTTCAATTCGCCGGGTCAGGTAGTTATTGCCGGAACGGCCGCCGCGGTGCAGCGGGCCGTCGAGACGGCAAAAGCGGAGGGTGCAAAACGAGCTATTATCCTGCCTGTCAGCGTTCCGTCCCACTGTACACTGATGCGGGAGGCGGCTGCCCGGCTGGAGCAGCGGTTGTCTACCATTCCAGTTTCCACCCCCGCGACTCCGGTTCTCAACAATGTGGATGTCAAGGCTGAAACTGATCCTGCTGCCATTCGGGATGCATTGGTGCGCCAGCTTTATAGCCCCGTGCGCTGGGTGGAAACGATAGAGTTTATTTCTGCACAAAGTGTTGATACTGTTGTGGAGTGTGGGCCAGGCAAGGTTCTGGCCGGCTTGAACAGACGTATAGCCCGGAATATGACCGTTTTTCCTGTTTTTGATGAGGGTAGTTTGAAAAATGCCATTGAAAAATGAGATTGCGCTGGTAACAGGCGCTACAAGAGGAATTGGCAAGGCGATTGCCGAGGCACTGGGAAAAGCCGGGGCGACCGTCATCGGAACCGCAACCAGCGAGGCCGGTGCCGGCCGGATTGGTGAAAATCTGGCGGCTAACGGAATCAAGGGTCGTGGGCTGGTTATGAATGTAACGGAACAGGAATCTATTGATGCAGTGCTGTCCGAAATGAAGCAGGCATTCGATATGCCGACAATTCTGGTCAACAATGCCGGTATCACTCGCGATAATCTGCTGATGCGGATGAAGGATGACGAGTGGCAGGAGATTATCGACACCAATCTCAGCTCTGTTTTTCGTCTTTCCCGGGCCTGTCTGCTCAGCATGAGCCGGGCACGCAAGGGGCGCATTATCAATATTGCTTCAGTTGTCGGTGCAATGGGCAATGCCGGGCAGACCAACTATGCCGCTGCGAAAGCGGGAGTGATGGGTTTTACCAAGGCGCTGGCGAGAGAGACCGGCACTCGTGGTATAACTGTAAACACTGTTGCGCCGGGGTTTATCGATACTGACATGACCCGTGATCTGCCAGAAGAGCACAAACAGGCTCTGCTGAAACAGATTCCATTGAACAGACTGGGTCAGGTGGACGATATCGCTGCGGCTGTGGTATTTCTTGCCTCACCGGGGGCCGCCTATATTACCGGCGAGACCCTGCACATTAACGGTGGCATGTATATGGCCTAATCCTGATTTATCGCCTTGATAGTGTACATATGTCAAGGACTTCGGCCTGTCTGGCTGGTATCTGATAAAACTTTGCAATACAATACTCCGCGCAGCGCAAACCAAGCTGCTTGGAAACATATCAAGAGGATAAATTCGTATGAGTACTATCGAAGATCGCGTCAAAAAGATCGTCGCAGAACAACTTGGGGTTAAAGAAGAGGAAGTGACAGAAAATGCCTCTTTTGTTGACGACCTGGGCGCAGACTCACTCGATACAGTTGAGCTGGTGATGGCGCTGGAAGAGGAGTTCGATACCGAGATTCCAGACGAGGAAGCGGAGAATATCACCACTGTCCAACAGGCTGTTGATTACGTTAAAGCACATCAAGCCTGATTGTTGCAGGTTCGCCGGGCCGTAATTACCACAGGGTGGTAATTGCGGCCTTTTGCGTTACGGTGCAGAGGTGAAAAATGAATTTGGGTCAGGAGGATTCAGGATTTGTCTAAACGGCGCGTAGTGGTTACCGGACTTGGCATGGTGTCCCCTGTGGGACTTGATGTTGCCACGTCCTGGAAAAATATACTGGCGGGTAACAGCGGTATCGAGACCATTACCCATTTTGATACCTCCGTGTTTTCCACCCGTTTTGGTGGTTCGGTAAAAGATTTTGATGTCACCCGCTACATGTCGGCCAAGGAGGCACGCAAAATGGATACCTTTATCCATTACGGCGTTGCAGCCGCAGATGAGGCCATCAAGGATGCCGGACTTGAGGTTACTGAAGAAAATGCGGAACGCATCGGGGTAGCCATAGGTTCCGGTATCGGTGGTCTGCCCGGAATCGAAAAAGGTCATGCAGCCTATATGAAAGGCGGTCCACGCAAGATCTCACCTTTTTTTGTCCCCGCTAATATTATCAACATGATCTCCGGTCATGTTTCCATCAACTACGGACTCAAGGGGCCAAACATCGCTTTGGTGACCGCCTGCGCAACGGGAACCCACTCTGTTGGCGATGCGGCCCGGATTATTGAATATGGAGATGCTGATGTCATGCTTGCCGGGGGGGCTGAAATGGCAACATCTCCATGCGGACTGGGCGGATTTGGGGCTGCGCGTGCTCTCTCTACGCGCAATGAAGATCCTGCTGCTGCCAGTCGGCCGTGGGATCGGGATCGGGACGGGTTTGTGCTCAGTGATGGTGCCGGTGTTGTGGTGCTGGAGGAGTATGAGTACGCTCGCAAGCGGGGAGCCCGTATCTATGCGGAAGTGGTCGGTTACGGGATGAGCGGTGATGCCTATCACATGACGGCTCCCTCTGAAGGCGGTGAAGGCGCAAAGCGCTGTATGCAGAGTGCGATGCGTAATGCCGGTATCAATCCCGAACAGGTCGATTACATCAATGCGCATGGTACCTCGACCCCCGCCGGGGATATTGCGGAAACCATGGCGGCCAAGTCAGCTTTTGGCGAACATGCCTATAGGTTGGCGATGAGTTCCACTAAATCCATGACCGGTCATCTACTGGGGGCAGCTGGCGGTATTGAGGCGATATTCAGCATTTTGTCCATTCGTGATCAGGTTGCCCCGCCGACCATCAATCTGGACAACCCGGATCTGCAGTGTGATTTGAACTATGTGCCACATACAGCGCAAGAGATGAAGATTGATGTCGCTGTTTCCAACTCATTTGGTTTTGGTGGTACCAACGGAACCCTGGTTTTCAGCCGGATCTGAGCCAGACGGTCGAAGCCGTCTTTATTGACTGCCGAACGCAGATCTAAATGGTACACCATTCTCAAGTCACCCCCGTAGTCCGGACTCTGGAGCAGTACGAGGATCTGTTGCCGCTACATGAAGTCAATCCGGAGCGCTACCCCTGGCTGCTGGAGAGCGTTGCCCACGGCACCGAACATGCCCGTTACGACATTCTGTTTGCCTTCCCCGGCCAGCGCTTGACTCTGGATAGTTCCGGCCGGCTTGATGGACCTGTACGGGGTTCCGGTTTTCTGTCAGCACTGGATGAATGGTGGGGGCAGAAGTCTGTTCAGTGTTCAAAAGCCCATTCACTTCCGTTTACGGGTGGCTGGTTTCTCTTTCTCGGCTATGAACTGGCCGGAGAGATAGAGTCTCATCTCAGGCTGTCACCGGTGCGGGATCGGCTCCCCGTTGCCTTCGCCAGTCGTATTCCTGCTGCTATTATTCGCGATCACCGGACCAGACAGACACTTCTGGTGGCAGAGCCTGGCCATGAACCGCTACTGGAACTGCTTGCCGCTGACCTGGAGGTCGCAGCCGGAGAGACATCGGTTTCTTCACAGATGCAATATCCGGTCCCCGTTACTGAAGAACCGGCACAGCGTTATCTGGGGGTGGTGGAGAAAGCCAAACAGTATGTTATCGAAGGTGATATCTTCCAGGCCAACTTGTCACGCCTGTGGTCAGGTACCCATAACGGCTCGATGGATGCCGTGCAGCTCTATCGCAACCTGCGCCGCAACAATGCAGCTCCTTTTGCCGGTCTGGCGCGTTTTGATGATATGGCGATTATCAGCTCCTCACCGGAACGTCTGGTTGCGGTACGCGGCGGTGTTGCCGAGACCCGGCCGATTGCGGGCACCCGGCCCCGTGATGAGCTTCAGGCACAGGATCGGGTTAATTCCGTTGAGCTGCTTGGCCACCCCAAGGAGCGGGCAGAGCATGTTATGCTCATTGATCTGGAACGCAATGACCTCGGCAGGGTGTGCGTGCCAGGCAGCATCGAGGTAAACGAACTGATGGTACTGGAGAGCTTTGCCCATGTGCACCACATTGTTTCCAATGTGCGTGGCAGGTTGCGACCCGATGTTACACCGGGAGAGGTTATCCGGGCCGTATTTCCCGGTGGTACCATAACCGGCTGCCCCAAGGTGCGCTGCATGGAGATTATAGCGGAGCTGGAAGTTGAAGGGCGGGGCGCCTATACCGGTTCCATGGGCTATCTGAACCGAGATGGCAGTATGGATCTGAATATCCTGATTCGAACCATGGTGATGTCGGAGGGACAGTTGAGCTTTCGTGCCGGGGCCGGTATTGTCGCGGATTCTGTGCCGGAACAGGAGCTTGAGGAGACCCGCGCCAAGGCAAGAGGGTTGTTGCTGGCGCTGGCGCCGCCATGATCGCAGCGTTGGTGAACGGCGTTTCCGGTGATTCGATTTTTGTAGCGGATCGTTCTGTTCATTATGGGGATGGTGTTTTTGAAACTGTGGCGATCCGTGATGGACAACTTGAGCTGTGGCCACAGCATGTCAGCCGTCTTCGGAAAGGGTGCGAACGGCTGGGATTTGCTGCACCGGACTGCGGCCTGCTGGCCAGGGAGGCGATACAGCTTTCCGGCAACCACCAGCGGGCTGTGCTGAAGATTATTATTAGCCGGGGCGGTGGGGGGAGGGGATACCGTCCGCCCGAAAAACCCACTCCATCCCGAATTCTTGCCTTGTACTCTTGGCCGGAGTGGCCGGATGAATATTATTCACAGGGGATCCGGGTCAGAATCTGCAACACTCGTCTGGGGCGCAATCCGCAACTTGCAGGTATCAAGCACCTGAACCGGCTGGAACAGGTGCTTGCACGCAGCGAATGGGATGATCCGGCGATTGCCGAGGGGCTGATGCTGGATACAGAAGGCCGGCTTGTTGAAGGAACCATGAGTAATCTGTTCATGGTATGTAACGGTGTTTTGTTAACACCGGATTTGTCTCATTGCGGGGTTGCTGGCATCATGCGGGAGAAAGTTATGGAAATTGCCCGGCAACGGGGTATTCGCTGCGAGATCGGCCGGTTTGTTCCCTCTGAACTTGAGATGGCGGAAGAGCTTTTCTTGACCAACAGCATAATCGGGATCTGGCCGGTGCGTCGCACAGATAACGGTGATTACTCTGCTCCCGGAAAAATAACCTCGATATTACAGAAAGATATCATAACCGGACCCTTAACATGAAACGGAACAGAACCATAGGGATCCTGTTTATCCTGGGTAGCTTTCTGGGCGGTTGGTTGTGGATGGAGTGGCGCAGTTTTAATAAAACTCCAATCGATACCGGCGGAGAGGAGTTCCTGTTCCTGTTTACCATCAAGCCCGGTGAAAGCATGAACAGGGTTGCTGAAAGGCTGGCCGGACAGGGAATTATCGAGAGTGCGGCTACGTTCAGTTGGGCGGCTCGCTACAAGGGGCTGGCCTCCCGGATTCAGGCCGGAGAGTATCGTTTTGCTCCTGGCATGACTGCATCCAGCCTGCTGGATAAGCTTGTACGCGGAGAGGTGACCAGTTACAGCCTGACATTGGTGGAGGGCTGGAATTTTCCGCAGATGCTCGCTGCCATTGCACAATCACCCGAGCTGGAGCACACACTGAAAGGGGTGGATGCGGCAGAGGTTATGAACCGTATCGGTCGGCCCGGCGTGCATCCCGAAGGCCGTTTTTTTCCGGACACCTATCACTTCTCCCGCGGCATGAGTGATGTGGATATTTTGCAGCGCGCCTATCAGAGCATGGAAAAAATTCTCCAACAGGAGTGGCAACAGCGTGCTGATGGTCTGCCATACAAGACCGCAGATGAGGCTCTTGTTATGGCTTCTATTATCGAAAAAGAGACAGGGCTTGCCGAAGAACGGCGGGATATTGCTGGCGTCTTTGTGCGTCGCCTGGAGAAAGGAATGCTGTTGCAGACCGATCCCACCATCATCTACGGGTTGGGTGAGAGTTTTGATGGAAATTTACGGCGCAAGCATTTGAGAGATCCGGGGAACATTTACAACACCTATCGCCACAAGGGACTGCCTCCCACACCGATTGCCATGCCGGGTCGGGAGTCCATTCATGCGGCCTTGCATCCCGCACCGGGCAAGGCACTCTATTTTGTTGCGAAAGGTGATGGCAGTCACTATTTCTCGGCAAACCTGAAGGAGCACAACAGGGCGGTCAGAAAATATCAGCTGCAGAGGCATGGAAAGGGCAATACGGACAAATGAGAGGTTGTTTTATTACCGTTGAGGGCGTTGAGGGAGCAGGCAAATCCAGCAATCTCGATTTTATTCACCACTACCTGGAGCGATGCGGCAAACGGCTGGTGCTGACACGCGAGCCGGGAGGCACCTCGTTGAGTGAGGCGATCCGGGCCCTGCTGCTCGATCACCGGAACAACGAAATTACCGATGATACCGAGTTGTTGCTGATGTTTGCCGCCCGCGCCCAGCATCTTGCCGAGGTAATCCGGCCAGCGCTGGAGCAGGGCAAGTGGGTACTGTGCGATCGTTTTACCGATGCTACATATGCCTATCAAGGGGGAGGGCGCGGGATTGCCAAAGAGCGTATTGCCACACTGGAGCAATGGGTTCAGCAGGGACTGAAACCGGATTTGACGCTGTTGCTTGACATCCCGGTTCAGCAGGGACTGGAACGGGCCGGGTTGCGCAGCACTCCTGACCGTTTCGAGCGCGAACAGATTGCCTTTTTCGAACGGGTAAGGGCAGCCTACCTGGAGCAGGCTCGGCGTTATCCGGAGCGCTATCGGGTAATTGACGCATCACAGTCTCTTGACAGAGTGCAGCAATCACTAGCCGAAGTATTGACTGAGTGGCTGGTGCAGCGATGAATTCTGTCTACCCTTGGCAGCAGGAGCAGTGGCGTCTGCTCATGGCCGCAAATGACGAGGGCCGCCTGCCACACGCCCTGCTGTTGAGCGGCATGAGCGGAATGGGCAAGCAGCGGTTTGCCACCGCTTTAGCCCAGGCTCTGTTATGCCGATACAGGGATTGTGAAGGGTTTGCATGTGGAACGTGCCCGGCCTGTGAACGCTTTCAGGCCGGTACGCACCCTGACTTTCTGGCGGTGATGCCGGAAGATGAAGGCAAGGCTATAACGGTTGATATAGCTCGGGTGGTCAGTCAATTTCTGGTGCTGAAGAGTCATTATGAGGGCAGCAGAGTTGTCATTCTTGCTCCGGCAGAGGCTCTGAATGCCGCTGCAGCCAACAGTCTGCTCAAGACGCTCGAAGAACCGGCGCCGGGGACGTTGCTGATTCTTCTGGCCAGTGCGCCTGGCGCGCTGCTGGCTACTATCCGCAGCCGTTGCCAGCAGATAAAGTTTGCTGCTCCAGAGCGAGATGTTGCCCGGGAGTGGCTGCGTAGTCAGCTTGCGGAGCAGGATACGGATCTGCTGTTGAATCTGTCCAATGGTGCGCCATTGGAGGCATTACGGCTGGCTGAAGAGGGACTGCTCGAACAGCGGCTGGAGATGCTGGAACAGTTCGAGCAGATTTCTGCCGGTCGGTGTGATCCGGTCACAGTTGCGCAGCAGTGGTCGCAGCAGAAACGGGTTTCGGATGCTGTCTTCTGGTTGAACAGTTGGGTAATGGATATGATTCGATTGAAATACTCATCACAACCACCTCTACTGGTAAACCGGGATGTGGCAGAACGTTTGCTGATGATCGCTGAAAAGATCGACAACCACCGGCTGTTCGCTTTTCTGGATCGGGTGACAAAGGCATCACATTACCTGCAAGGATCGATTAATGCGCAGCTGCTACTGGAAGATCTTCTGATTTCCTGGGCTGCGCTGGCCGGACAACGCAACATGAAAAATTGAGGACAACCTGCATGGTTAAATCAAACATCTATACGGTACGCATAAAAGACAAAAACCAGCTTTACGCAAGCTATATGCCGTTTATTGTCAATGGCGGGCTGTTTATTCCCACCACCAAGCCTCACCAGTTTGGCGATGAGGTATTCATTATGCTGAATCTGCCGGAAGATACCGAGACCGCCCCAGTTGTCGGACATGTGGTATGGATTACCCCCGAAGGTTCCAGCGGCAACCGTCCTGCCGGAATCGGGATCCAGTTTCTGGAGCTGGAGGGCAAGCATCTGCGTGCCAAGATCGAAACCAGTCTGGCCGGTGCACTGAAGAGTGAGCGGCCTACCTATACCATGTGACAAATAATTCTTGGAAAATGGGGACAGGGATTTACCCGCCATGCAACCGTTGTTGACAGATTCCCACTGCCATCTGGATCGCCTTGATGGTGATCTGGATGAGGTACTGAGCCAGGCTCGGGATGCCGGGGTTGGCTCCTTTCTGTGTGTTTCCATCAACATGGAGAATGTCCAGGAGGTTATCAATATTGCCCACCGCTATCCCCAGGTTTTTGCATCGGTAGGGGTGCATCCCAACGAACAGCAGGGACGGGAGCCGGAGCTGGAAGAGTTGTTGGCGCTGGCGGATGACCCGGAGGTCATCGCCATCGGTGAGACCGGGCTGGACTACTTCCACAGCAAAGGTGATCTGGGCTGGCAGCAAGAGCGCTTTCGCCGCCATATCTCAGCGGCAAAAATCAGCGGCAAGCCCCTGATCATTCATACCCGTGATGCAGCAGAAGATACCTTGAGAATCATGCTGGAGGAGAGGGCTGGCGAGGCGGGTGGGGTCATGCACTGTTTTACCGGAGATTGGGAAACAGCGGCCAGGGCTATGGAGATGGGGTTCTACATCTCCTTTTCCGGCATTATTACGTTCAACAGCGCAACGGAACTGAGGGAGGTGGCCCGACTGGTGCCGGCTGATCGCCTGTTGGTGGAGACGGACTCCCCCTATCTGGCTCCGGTTCCCTATCGGGGCAAACCCAATCAACCCGCCTATGTGCGCCAGATAGCGGAACGCCTGGCAGAGCTACGTGAAACCTCGTTGGAGGATATTGCCCAGATCACCACGGGTAACTTCCGGACCCTGTTTCAGTTGAATTGAACTGCGGGTGCTTCCTGTACCGATTCCGGTTGGGTAAAGTTCTCTTTAATCTTCAGATCGGAGTAGAGCAGCGCTGCCCACCAGCGGCCCGGAATGGTGCGCAGTTCGGTATTGTACTGCTGTACTGCCTGGATATAGTCCCGTCGTGCCACAGCAATGCGATTTTCTGTCCCTTCCAGCTGTGACTGCAGGGCCAGAAAATTCTGGTTTGATTTCAGATCCGGATAACGTTCCACCACCACCATCAAGCGAGCCAACGCGCTGGAAAGGGCATCCTGGTTCTGCTGGAACTGCTGAAATGCCTGCGGGTCGCTGAGAATATCCCTGGGGAGCTGCATGCTGGTAGCCTTGGCCCTCGCTTCGATTACCTCTGTCAGCACCTCTTTCTCTTGCCTGGCGAAGCCCTTTACCGTCTCCACCAGGTTGGGGACAAGATCAGCACGACGCTTGTACTGGTTCTGCACCTGGCTCCAGGCGGCGTTAACCGCCTCATCGTAGGTAGGAATGTTATTGATACCGCAGCCGGTCAATGCTCCAAGCAGCAATACAACGAAGAACCACCGGGTAATGGCTGTGATATTTTCGAATTTGGACATAATCGTATTTCTCCCTGAAAGCTGGTGATACTACTCCATCCTTGATGAGACCGGACTGTTCGATTTTCTCGTATTATATACCAACCGGAATTTCAGAGGTTTTCGATTATGACGGTATTATCCCTCTTTCTTATGCCCCTCTGTAGTGCTGGAAAATGAGTTCCGCCAGTAATGGTCCTCGTTATCAAAGATTCGCTGGCAGTCGTTTGGTCCCCAGGTACCGGCGGAATAGGTGTGGATGAAATCCCGCTCTGTGGACCAGGACTGGATGATGGGGTCCACCACTTTCCAGGCGGTAGAGATCTCGTCGTAGCGCAGAAACAGGGACTGGTCGCCCTCCATCACATCCAGCAACAACGCTTCATAGGCATCGATCTGATAGCGACTCAGGCCACAGTAACTGGCATCCAGTTGGGTGGTATGGGCACGGATCTCCAGACCGGGTTCCTTGACCTGCATCTCGATACGCAGGCACTCATGCGGCTGGATGCTAAGCAGAATCCAGTTTGGTTCCAGTTTCTCGATACTGGTTTTGCGAAACAGCTGCTGGGGCGGGTTCTTGAACCGGATTGCGATTACCGAGCTGTTCTGGGCCATGCGCTTCCCGGTGCGCAGATAGAATGGTACTCCCCGCCAGCGCCAGTTGTCGATATAGAGCTTCAGTGATGCGTAGGTTTCGGTGGTGCTGTTATGGGCGATCCCTTCCTCCTCCAGATAACCGGGAACCTCTTTGCCGTTGACTGTACCACGGCTGTATTGGGCCCGATAGGCGTGAGCATTTACGGCATTGCGGGGAATGGGGCGGATGGACTTCAGTGCTTTTACCTTTTCATCGCGCAGGGATTCTGCATCCAGGTAGGCTGGTGGTTCCATCGCAACCAGCGCCAGCATCTGCAGCAGATGACTCTGCACCATGTCGCGCAGTGCTCCGGCTCCATCATAGTAGTGTGCCCGCCCGGCGATGCCCAGGCTTTCGGAGTGGGTTATCTGGACATGATCGATATAGTTTCTGTTCCAGAGCGGTTCCAGCATCAGGTTGGCGAACCGGAACACCAGTACGTTCTGTACCATCGCTTTGCCCAGATAGTGATCGATGCGATAGATCTGTTGCTCGGAAAAGTGGCGGTGCAGACAGCTATCGAGGATCTGGGCGCTTTCCAGGTCATAGCCGAACGGTTTTTCCACCACCAGCCGTCGCCATCCACCTTTCTCTTCATTGAGTCCCGCCGCAGCCAGGTTACGAGCCGTCGCCTTGTATTCTGCTGGACTGATGGCCATATAGAAGGCCATGTTTTTAGGCAGGTCGGGGTTTGCTTCAATCGTTTCGCGCAGATGCTGAAATGAATCTACCTCGGACAGATCTCCCTGGCAGAAGTGGAGCCGGTGGCTCAACCGCTGGAAAACCTCATTGTCAATGCCACCCCGGACGCGGGACTCAAGCATCTGTTCGACCTTTTTGCACCACTCCTCCTTACTCCAGCTGCGACGGCCAAAGCCCATAATGGCCATCCCTTCAGGGAGCCGGTTTGCCTGCTCCAGATGGTAGAGAGCGGGCAGCAGCTTGACCTGCGCCAGGTTGCCGGTGGCTCCGAAGATTACAAAGGTGCATGACTCAGTCATGATTATTTATCCCTGGTTTCAACAAAATGACCGCCAAATGCGTTACGCATCATGGACAATACCCGGTTTCCGTAGCCATATTCATCCTGGCTGGCAAAACGCATCTGCAATGCCAGCGTGAGCACGGGGGCGGCAACGCCCTGATCAACGGATTCGTTGACCGTCCAGCGGCCTTCACCGGAGTCAGCGACGTAAGGTTCTATCTCCTCCAGGTTCTGATCCTTTTTCATGAAGTCTGCGGTGAGATCCAGCAGCCAGCTGCGCACCACGGAGCCGTGTTTCCACAGTTCTGTGATCTGGGCCATATCGAGAGCGAACTCCTCTTTGCCGCGCAGCAGGGCGAACCCTTCCGCATAGGCTTGCATCATTCCGTATTCGATGCCGTTGTGGATCATCTTGGTGAAGTGTCCTGCACCTACCGGGCCAACGTGGGCCCAGCCGCGATCAGCTGCCGGGGCGAGGGTTTTGAGCACCGGTTCAACCGCGTTGACATGCTCTTTCTCGCCACCGACCATCAGGCAGTAACCCTCCTTCAATCCCCAAACGCCGCCGGAAGTACCTGAATCAACGTAGCCGATCCCGTGTTCAGCCAGCATCTCGCCGCGGCGCTGGCTGTCGTGATAGTTGGAGTTGCCACCTTCAACCACGATATCGCCTTTATCCAGCATCGGAATCAACTCCTGCAGGGTGTTCTCAGTGGGTGCGCCGCTGGGCAGCATCAACCAGACCACACGGGGAGAGGGGAGCTGTTTGACTGCATCGGCCAGGCTGTTGGCGGGAGTCATGCCTTCTTCCCTGGCCAACTCTTCGATGATCTCGCGGGAACGGTTGAAACCAACCACTTCGATACCGCCACGGCAGAGACGGCGGGCCATGTTTGCGCCCATTTTTCCCAGACCGATTAGTGCAATTTTCATTTTTTAACTCCTGGTTTGTTAAAGTTCTGTTCATGGCTGAAGCCCGCAGGGCTCCGTAATAGATATACTTTTCGGCCATCTCGTCATAATGTTTAGAGTGAACTGTTTTTGAGCGGGCTGGCTCTTAAAGAATATGCGCTATTTTCCGATATTTCGATAGTTTTAAGCACTAAAATATGGAGCTCTGATAAATGAAAATGCAAGAAGTTCGCAAGATAGCCAAGGAGTGGGGCATCAAAACCGGCCGGATGAACAAGGGAGATGTTATTCGTCAGATTCAGCGCACTGAAGGAAATTTTCCCTGTTTCGGAACGGCCATAGCCGGAATTTGTGATCAGCAGAATTGCATGTGGCAAAAACAGTGCCTGACTGCCTCAGTAAAAACAGCCTGATTAATAACCGTCAGGGAGCGCCCGCGGTTAACTGAAAACTGCTGCCATCGGTGTTTCAGAAAAGTTCCAGTGAGATATGCAGTGGAATATCTCGAGCGAGGGTGGAAATACCGACAGTCAGTAAAGCAACCAGGGGGGGGGCATACTTTCGTGACTTTGTTACCCAAACAACAGCTTTGAGCGGAAAGAGTCACCCCAGGCAGCCCGTTTCAGTTTTCCCTTCATGCTCTCCTTCAGCGGTGAGAGTCTGGCAATATTGAGTACGAAACGCCGGAACAGGGCCATGTTTTGTGGCGCATCTCCGGTTCGAATGCGGGAGTCA
>JALSHD010000063.1 GCA_026982395.1 Chromatiales bacterium
GCCACCAGATCCAGCAGCTGCGCCAGGTTCGGCTCGGCAATCCCCCGTTCGGCAAACCAGCCCTCCTCCCGCAGCCGCACCCGCAGCGCCAGCATCAGGTAGAAGATCACCCCCACTCCTGCCAGATTCTTGCTGGGAAAAGCGTCTCCCGGCTGGTTGGGATTGACGATGGCAGCAGCGGCCGGGAGCCGATCGCCGGGCAGGTGGTGATCGGTAATCAGCACGGGGATACCACGAGCCGCAGCCGCCTCCACCCCGGCCATACTGGAAATTCCAGTATCTACGGTAATAATCAGACCGGGCTTGTACTCTGAAGCTATTGCGACAATCTCCGGGGTCAGGCCATAGCCACAGGTAAAACGGTTTGGCACCAGATAATCCACCTCCACCGCTCCCATCAGACGCAGTGCCCGTACCGCCAGAGCTGTACTGGTCGCACCATCCACATCAAAATCACCAATGATGAGAATGGATGTTTCATTGTCCAAAGCATCTCGCAGAACAGCTACCGCCTGGTCAATTCCCTTCAATGTCTGCATGGAAGCAAGGTGGTGCAAGGAGTACTCCAGCTCGTTTTCGGCAGAGAGATCGCGTGCCTGAAAAACCCTTGCCAACACCGGATGCAGTCTTCCCGCCGTTAAAAGAGGTTTTGCAGGAAGTTTGCGCCGGATGATACTTCTGTTGTTGCAAGACATGCGCTGAAGAGTAACTTTTTCCACTGCTCGGCACCTGTTTCAAGTGAAACGGTTATAAAA
This sequence comes from Chromatiales bacterium, assembly GCA_026982395.1. Taxonomy (GTDB): domain Bacteria; phylum Pseudomonadota; class Gammaproteobacteria; order Thiohalospirales; family Thiohalospiraceae; genus DRMK01. The sequence continues at coordinate 756 of JALSHD010000063.1, forward strand.
ATGTCACTACTCGGCGTAGTGTGAAAATCATGGTGTAACCGGCAGACTTGCAAATATCACTCGCCCGCCAACCACAGCCGTCCGCGCAACCCGATTCCAGTGGTATATCCCACCTCGGTAAACCGAATCTGGCCATTTGCATCAATCACGAAGCTGGCTGGTACAGCCCTCACACCCCAGTTGTTCGCGAAAACACCCCTGGGATCGTTCAGCACCGGAAAGGAAAGGCCGTTCTCCTCGAGATAGGAGATTACCTCGGCATCACTACCGGACTGCATGGCGACTGTGATCACATGATACCGCCCGGCAAGAGCATCGATAGAGTTCTCTTCCAATGCGCAAACGGAACACCAGGTCGCCCAGAAGTAGACCAGTACCGGATTGCCATGCAGTTCTGCCAGGGAGACAGGCTGACCGTCAAGCAGCGTGCCGGCCAGCTCGGGAGCTGGTCCGGTAACGATATCACGTTGCTGCCACGCCCGAAGAGCAAAAAAAAGCGTCAGTATAACCAGCAGCTCGATCCCGCGCCGACCCCACTTGCGCCATCTGCTAGAGTTACTCATCACTCCCCAGTAGCGTTGCGATGTCGGGGCGGTGTCTCCAGAAACGCCATAGAGTCCGGGGCGTCAGCTGAAACAACCGGTTGCCTCCGCTGTATATCTCCAACCGTTCCAGTTCACTCTTTTTCAGCGCCGCCAGCAATGGAGCAAACCACTGCTCATCCAGCTCTCCCAGCAGTTGCAGCCAAGTACGGCTCTCTTCAAAACGGGAAATATAGCGCCCCTTGTCCAGCACCAGCAGTTCCCCCCCCCCGGATGTTTCACTTAACCACTGGTTAGCCGTTTCAGGAACCGGCAGGCAGGGGATACCGGCAATTCTGGCCAGCGCCCTGCCAACCACATCGTTACTCCATATCCTGCTCCATGAGGAGTCCTGGATAGCAGGAAGCGTGCCCCCTCCCCAGAACCACAGGCTGTTAATGGTCGGCTTCCCGCAGGAGTCCCGTAGCCGGTTAACGCTGCTGCCGTGCAAAAGCATCTGGACTTCCGCAAACAGGGTATGCCATTCGGCAGCATCCTGCCCCTGGGGCAGATAACGCTCAATGGAGTAACCCATCACCTCCGGCAACGGGTGGGTCAGCAGCTGCGGTGCCTGCGGCAGCGAAAGATACCATCGTGAAGGTTCCGGAGCTTCGAACCGCCACCCTTTCCCGGCATAAAAATCATTCAGTTCACCAATGAGACTGTTACTCTCTTCCGGTGTAATTTCAAGCTCATCGCTACCTGCCAGCACCAGGCTGTTGTGACCGGGAACCAGATATACCGGATCACAGCGCATCCGCCAGCCGGGAACAATCCCTCCATAATCGAGCACGTGCGTCACCGCAGCGACAGGGAGTTCTTCTTCAGGTTTCAGGGCAGCAAACAGCCGAAACAGCTGTGCCTCCATTCCGGAAATTGGCAGTTCACTGACAGATGCGCGGGAAAGCAGTGTCCGCAGCGCATCCAGTGCGGGAGCCGTTTCAGCTGGCGGCGGTTCAACGCTGTTCAGAGGCGTTGCAAGCGCAGGAACCAGCAAGACAAGACGACGCTGCTGTGCCACGTTATGCTGTTTTTCCCGAGTTTCTGCAAAGGAGCTCTGAACGGGTCAAAAGCCTGGCCGGAATCACATGGGCTGCCAGACTATCTCGGGCACCGTCCAGTCAGCCAACACCTTTTCAGAGGGCAGTGTATTGTCCGAGCTCTGGCCTTTTCCGGTAAAAACATAGATAACGTTGAGCGCCACAGGGGCCATACAGAACACCTTTCCGGACATCTTTCCCTGGCCGGCTCTGCAGCTCCCGGCACTGGCGTTGGGATAAATCCTGCTGAAAGCGGTACCAATGACAGGGGTGGCCGCAGGATCAGTTACAACCACCGAGATCACCCGGCTCTTTTTGGCGTCCGGATAGATTCGCAGCGAAACCTTGTCGCCCTTTTCTGCCTTGAGAATGGCTTGGTGTCTGGCTTCCGGATCCACATACCCCTCAACGATTCCATATCCCGGAAGTGCGGCAGCAATCGCGTCTCGGGTAAACGGAGTTACTGCGGTTATGCCTCCTATGCTCTGGTTGGTTATCACAATCCGCTCGTCGGAAGATGGAACGGGTTCCGATTCCGCAGATGCTGCCGCAGTAAAAAGGGCAGCCGCAGCCAGAAACAGACTGCCGAGATATTTCCATCGAAAAATCTTTCTGCGAATAGTGCTGTTCATTACACAGCCTCCTAGAGATTATCCAGAATCGCTTTCTGTACCGATTCCAGAGTAGCCTCCACGGCAACCATCGGAGCGGTGCTCTGCTTGATAGCAGTATCGGGATCTTTCAGGCCGTGACCGGTAAGGGTGCAGACGATACGGCTGCCGGCGGGGATCTTTCCGCTGCGGATATCGCGCATCGCTCCGGCCAGCGAGGTTGCCGAAGCCGGTTCGCAGAAGATCCCCTCCTTCTCCGCCAGCAGCTTCTGCGCGGCGAGAATCTCCTCGTCGGAGCAGGCGTCGAACCAACCTTTCGACTCCTCGTTCACCCGCCACGCCTTGTCCCAGCTCTGCGGATGGCCGATGCGGATGGCGGTGGCAACGGTCTCGGGATTGTCCACCATTTCACCACGGATGAACGGGGCCGATCCGGCCGCCTGGTAACCCACCATCACCGGGCGGCTGTTGACGATGCCGTGCTGCTGGTATTCGCTGTAGCCCATCCAGTGCGCGGTGATGTTGCCGGCGTTGCCCACCGGCAGACAGTGAAAATCGGGGGCGCCACCCAGCTCTTCGACAATCTCGAAGGCGGCGGTCTTCTGCCCCTGCAGGCGGAACGGATTGATGGAGTTGACGATGGTCACCGGCGCGCTCTCCCCAACCTCCTTGACCAGCTGCATCCCGGCGTCGAAGTTGCCCTTGATCTGGATCACCGTAGCGCCATGCATCATCGCCTGCGCCAGCTTGCCCAGCGCGATCTTGCCATCCGGGATCAGCACGAATGCGGTGATCCCGGCGCGGGCGGCATAGGCGGCGGCGGAGGCGGAGGTGTTGCCGGTGGAGGCGCAGATGATCGCCCGGCTACCCTCCTCCACCGCCTTGGTGACCGCCATGGTCATGCCGCGGTCCTTGAAAGAGCCGGTGGGGTTGAGCCCCTCATATTTGATATAGATGTCCACATCCTTGCCGAGCGCATCGGGGATGTTGCCCAGCCGGATCAGCGGGGTGTTCCCCTCTCCCAGGCTGATGATGCGGGTATCGTCATGCACCGGCAGGCGATCCCGGTATTTGTTGATCAGGCCGGTATATCTGTCTCGAAATGGCATTATAAAAATCCTGAATAGTATTGATTATCCCAGTGATTCCATGCGAATCCTGGTTACATTGCTCAAGATGGGGTCGAGACTCTGGATCTGCTCGATGGCCCGGTTCATGTTTTTCTCCACCACCTTCTGGGTCAGCATGATGATGGTTGCCCCCTCCTCTTCGGTGGGCGGCTCCTTCTGCAGCATCGCCTCGATGCTGATCCCCTGATCACCGAGAATGCGGGTGACCTCCGCCAGCACGCCGGGGCGATCCGCCGCGCGCATGCGCAGATAGCAGGCGGTCTCCACCTGCTCCATGGGCAGGATGGGGAGATCTGCCAGCGCGTCCGGCTGGAAGGCCAGGTGCGGGACGCGGTTCTCCGGATCGGAGGTCAGGGCGCGCACCACATCCACCAGATCGGCAACCACCGCCGAGGCGGTGGGATCGGCGCCCGCGCCGGCACCGTAGTAGAGAGTGGGACCCACCGCGTCGGCCTGCACCAGCACCGCATTCATCACCCCGTCCACGTTGGCGATCAGGCGCCGTTCGGGAATAAGAGTGGGATGCACGCGCAGCTCGACGCCCCTTTCTGTTTGACGCGCGATACCCAGGTGTTTGATGCGATAACCCAGCTGCTCCGCATAGCTGACATCGCCGCCGGTAATGGCGCTGATCCCCTCGGTATAGACCTTGTCGAACTGCAGCGGGATACCGAAGGCGATGGCCGCCAGGATGGTGAGCTTGTGCGCCGCATCGATCCCCTCCACGTCGAAGGTGGGATCGGCCTCGGCATAACCGAGCTGCTGAGCCTCCTTGAGCACGTCGGCGAAGTCGCGCCCCTTGTCGCGCATCTCGGTGAGGATGAAGTTGCCGGTACCGTTGATGATCCCGGCCAGCCACTCGATCCTGTTGCCCGCCAGCCCTTCGCGGATCGCCTTGATGATCGGGATGCCACCCGCCACCGCCGCCTCGAAGGCGACCATCACCCCCTGGCGCTGCGCCGCGGCGAAGATCTCGTTGCCATTCTTGGCGATCAGCGCCTTGTTGGCGGTCACCACATGCTTGCCGTTGGCAATAGCCTGCATCACCAGATCGAAGGCCAGAGTGTCGCCACCGATCAGCTCCACCACGATGGCGATATCCGGATCGTTGACAACCTCCATGGGGTCGGTGGTCAATCTGATATTGCCGATGTCGCAGATGCGCGGCTTCTCCAGGTCGCGCGCCGATGCATGGGTAACGACAATACCCCGGCCGGCGCGGCGGGCGATCTCCTGTGCGTTGCGGGTGAGAACGTTCACCGTTCCACCGCCAACGGTTCCAAGGCCAAGCAGTCCTGTCTTTACCGGATTCACTCTCTTTCTCCTTATTCAGTCATGCCGGGAAGGTTGATGCGTTGCCTCACTGCGGACTCTCGGGCTAAAGCAGACCATCCTTGCGGAACATATCCCGAATCCCCCGCACCGCCTGACGGGTGCGCTGCTCGTTCTCGATCAGGCTGAAGCGCACATGATCGTCGCCATAGTTGCCGAAACCAACTCCCGGCGAGACCGCCACGCGCGCCTTCTGCAGCAGCTGCTTGGAGAACTCCAGCGATCCCAGATGGCGGTAGGGCTCCGGGATGGGAGCCCAGACGAACATGGTGGCCCGCGGCCTTTCAACTCTCCACCCCGCGGCATTCAGCCCGTTGCACAGCGTATCACGCCGCCGCTGGTACATGTCGGAGATCTCCTGCACGCACTCCTGAGGACCCTCCAGAGCGGTGATGGCTGCTACCTGAATCGGGGTGAAGGTGCCATAGTCGAGGTAGGATTTCATCCGCGCCAGCGCCTCCACCAGGGTCGGATTTCCGCACATGAAGCCGATGCGCCAGCCGGGCATGTTGTAGCTCTTGGAGAGGGTGTAGAACTCCACCGCCACCTCCCTGGCCCCGGGAACCTGCAGGATGGAGGGGGCCTTGTAGCCGTCGAACGAGATGTCCGCATAGGCGATGTCATGCACCACCCAGATCTGATGTTCCCGCGCGATCTCCACCACCTTCTCGAAGAACTCCAGCTCCACGCACTGGGTGGTAGGGTTGCCGGGGAAGTTGAGCACCAGCATCTTGGGTTTGGGCCAGCTGTCGTTGATCGCCTTCTCCAGCTCGGCGAAAAAGTCCACTCCCGGCACCAGCGGCACATGGCGGATATCCGCACCGGCAATCACGAATCCATAGGGATGAATGGGATAGGAGGGATTGGGCACCAGCACCGCGTCCCCCGGCCCGACCGTGGCCAGCGCCAGATGGGCCAGCCCCTCCTTCGAACCGATGGTAACTATCGCCTCACTCTCCGGATCGAGGTCCACATCGAAACGGCTCTTGTACCAGCCACAGATGGCACGGCGCAGGCGCGGAATCCCCCTGGAGACCGAGTAGCGATGGGTATCGTGGCGTTGCGCCACCTCCACCAGTTTGTCCACGATATGCCGCGGAGTCGGCTGATCCGGGTTGCCCATCCCGAAATCGATGATATCTTCACCCCTGGCACGGGCCTTGGCCTTCAGCTCGTTGACGATGTTGAAAACGTAGGGGGGGAGGCGCTTGATGCGTGGAAATTCTTCAATCAATTCAGCAAATCCGGTGAAATATGGCTCAAAGCTGTTAACATTACCGGCGCGGCAGGATAGTGTCAATTTCAAAGAGCAACAAGTATAGCCAGCCAAACAGAAACGTAACTATTCAGCGAGTATGAGGATAAAGATGTAACTACTCGAGTTGCTCCCGAAATGCGCCAGTTCAAGACGGAAATGTGAGTTTGTACGGGCAAATAAGCATTTTCCAGCAAAGAGATGGTACATTTAAGAACCAAGCTGAGCAGTTACACAGGAACAAAATGAAAATCAATCTGGATACAGCCTTGGGGTACACCATCCACTCCTACGAGCGTGGCGAGATTACAGTAAACATTCCTCTGGCAATGCAGATCGAGGCAGCAAATGGAGAAACACCCCTCGAAGATGCCGGGAGGGAAACCCTGACTCACAGTCTGATTATCACGCCGGGCACGCTGATCCGCGACTGGCCCCCCGCTGGTTTTGAACAACTTGAAGCTGAACACCTTGAGGCAGTTGCCCGGCTGGAACCGGAACTGGTACTGCTTGGCCTGGGCCACCATCTGCAGTTTCCTGACCCCACTCTGATAGCACCATTGGTCAAACGGCATATCGGTATTGAATACATGGATACCCCTGCCGCCTGCCGAACCTACAACTTTCTGGCAGCTGAAGAGCGCCGGGTGGCTGCTGCTATCCTGATCGCATAGCCCATACGATTAACAGCACCAGAAACAGAATCAATCCCAACTCAATGACTAAAATCCACATCACCGGCTCCGTCAAAAAATCACAGAAAACGCAGAAGTAGCTGCTCAGCGTGCAATGAGCAGGTGATGTAACTACCCGGATTGCTTCTGAAACAGGCCAGTTCAAGACCGAATAATGGAAGTTTACAAAGGTAAATGACCATTTTCCAACGCGGAGATAGCACTTTTCAGGAACAAACCGGATAGTTACACGCAGTATTGAATAATAATATTCCAGACCACCATTACCAAATATCCAGTATACGCCATAACAGGCACAGATAGCAGTTCCGGAAAAATCTGTCGAAGCTGTTTTCCCGGAAACCAATATCAATGAATGCCGCAACTGCAAACACCAGCCGTTATTTGGCGGAACAGGGTTACTATGCGAGAATTGCTGTTTTGGATGCAGAAACAGATCCATGACCGCACAGATTATTGATGGAAAAAATATCGCAGAGAAACTTCGCCATGAAATCAGTCTGCAAGTCAAAAAACGTATAGACAAGGGGCTGCGCGCGCCCGGCCTTGCGGTAATCCTGGTTGGAGATGATCCTGCCTCGCAAGTCTATGTGGGACATAAACGCAAAGCCTGTACCGCGGCGGGAATCAAGTCCGTATCCTACGATCTTCCTGCAAACACCTCACAGCAAGCGCTGCTCGATCTCATTGACAAACTTAATGCGGCCCAGGAGATCGATGGTATTCTGGTACAGCTGCCGTTGCCGGCGCACATAGATAGCGAAACCATTATCGAACGCATCCATCCCGACAAGGATGTGGACGGATTTCATCCCTACAACATCGGCCGGCTGGCATTGCGTCTGCCAATCCTGCGACCTTGTACGCCTTACGGAGTAATGACTTTGCTGGAAAGCATCAAGCAACCGATTCGCGGCCAGGATGCCGTAGTGGTAGGTGCATCCAACATCGTAGGCCGCCCCATGAGCCTTGAACTCCTGTTGGCCGGTTGTACGGTGACTATCTGTCACCGTTTCACCAGAGATCTGGCTGCCCAGGTAAAACGGGCTGATATTCTGGTTGTTGGTGTCGGCAAACCCGGATTAATCAAGGGAGAGTGGATAAAACCGGGGGCTGTTGTCATTGACGTGGGCATCAATCGAACCACTGAGGGAAAACTGGTCGGCGATGTGGAATTTGAAATAGCCAGAAAGCGTGCCGGATGGATTACACCGGTGCCCGGTGGCGTTGGACCCATGACGGTAGCCACCCTGTTACAGAATACGCTGTATGCAGCTGAAAAACTGCACAGCCTGGAGCAGTAATCGCCCGGCCAGAGTTTGTTCATTTGGAAAACTCTGTGTCTCTGTGGTGAATCCGTTTTTTTGGTTTGCACCACAGAGGCGCAGAGCGCACAGAGGGATGGAGTTCAATTATATAACCCACCCTGTATTGAGATGCTTCTGTGACCGGCAATTTGTTTATACGAGGTTATTCGCTTAACTCAGCGCCATTTCATTTGAAAGTTGAAACTTCGCTTCACTCTCTTCTGGCCCGGATTCTCCTTCCGGGAAGGAGAATCCGCCCATCTCAAAAATCCGCGGTTTATAACCGCTCTGTAAGCCAGCGTTTTCTGCTGAAAGTAATATGATAAATACCAGCTATTAATAACAGCAACCAGGGGTTCAATGCGCCACCGCCTCCACTACTACCGCCGTCACTATCGCCGTCATCATCGGCAGTTGCACCAGCTACCGTAACTGTGATATGGACAGTTGCCTGGCCCTCACCTCCCCTGCCATCACTGATGGAATAGTTAAAACTGTCACCACCGGTAAAATCGGCGGGTGGCGTATAGGTAAATGTGCCGTCACCATTGTTAACCACCGTCCCGTTTTGCGCAGAGCGGCTATCTGCCTGACTTATACTCAGCGTATCACCATCAGGATCAGTGTCATTGACAAGCACATTGGTCGTGGTAACAGCAGCATCCTGTTCCGTTTCGAAACTGTCATCCTGTGCCTGGGGCGGCGTGTTTGTATCAACGGTTTGCCTGAATACATACGCAGAACCGCTGGCCGATTGTCCACCAACAGCGTCCCGATAGGCGCCGGCGACAATATAGCTACCGGTGATCGCCACCGCACTGCCAAATCGATCTTCTGCTTCACCATCCGGAGCAGTCAGCTTTTCCTGCTCTGTCAGCGTTCCAGAGGAGACCTCATACACATAAATAGAACCGGCCTTTTCGTTATCAAGCAGAGCCCCCACTATTGCTGTATCACCAAGAATATCTACAGCGTAACCAAAGCCCTGATCACGAAAACCATCAGTGGGAACCTTCTTCTCCTGCAGACTCCAGCCAGTACCGGAAAACAGATAAACCGCACCTCCATCCGCACCGTTAGTGTCTTCCCTGTCCGCCCCAACAATAATATGTCCACCATTGATGGCCAAATCAAAACCGAACTGGTCTCCGGCAGAACGATCCTGAGCCACCAGCATGACATTCTCGTTAGCGTTGGTCCATCCAGAATCGGGCTTGTTAAATACGTACACAGCACCTTTTTTCTGCTCCTTTCCATAGGCACCAACAACAACTGTATTGCCATCCATATCCAGAGAAAAACCAAACAGGTCACCGTTGATACCATCCGATGCGGTTAATTTGGCTGACTGATTCCAGTTTGTGCCCGACCCCTCAAATATATAGACCGCCCCTGGAAAAACACCGCCATTTTCATGACCAGAAGCACCAACAACAAGTGTCGTCCCCACGATAGTCACAGCGCTGCCAAACGTATGGTTTGCCGCCGCATCACCCGCAAACAGCTGCCCGGACTCAGTCATATCCCCCCAGCCGCTTGCTGGTTTGACAAACAGATAGACCGCACCGGAATCCACCCCGCTGCTGTTGTCATCGGTTGCGCTCCCTACTACAACAGTATCGCCGCTGATTGCTACGGAGCTTCCAAACAGATCACCCGAAACACCATCTGAAGCGGTCAATCGGGCTTTGTGCTGCCATCCTGAATCCGACCGTTCAAACACATGAACCGCCCCCTGACCGGAATTTTCACCCGGTGCAGCAACCACGGCGATAAAACCATCAATCGCTACAGCCTGACCGAAATTTGCTCCACTTGCTCCAGCCGCGGGAAGCAGTTTTCTGTCACCAGCATAGTTGGCGGCAAATCCAACCCCCGGAAGCAATACAATCAATACAGCGATAGCCAGCGCAAAAGACAGTACAGTTTGTTGGATTCTCATTACCACCATTTCCTCTTGAGTATCATGAAAAGGGCATGTTTATTGTTGCAGCCAAGCCCACGGGAAGTATTACTACTGCGTAGATATCTTTCCAACCACCTCTACCTCAACCGGATATCCATCAAGCTTGTCCGGAACAGATGAGATGGTTTCCGCTCTGTCAGCTTCCACTCCAACAATAATGGCCGGTTCACCACTGCGGTTCTTGCCTAACCCCACAGACACCACTCCCGGCATCGCCATCAGTTCGGCTGTGTGCCGCTCTTTTACCTGCTGGATTGAGCTATCCATTCCACACGCTCCGGTTGCTGCGCTCGCAGCTATCGCAGTAACAAACAGTATGATTCGAAAAATTTTCACAGGGAGAGATTCAAGGAAGAGAACACGTTTTCTATCCGGTTGATAATTGTGCTGCTATCGCTTCCGGCAAACAGCAACCCCACCAGCTGATCAGACTCATCAAGCACAGCCGATCCGCTGTCTCCGCCCTGACTCATCGCACCCGCCAGCAGTTGATCAGTGAACAGCGCAACACGTCCACCACCATATTGAACCTTTACCGTCACATCGATCTGCTGAATTTCTCCCTGGGTAAAACCTGTCGTGCGACCACATTTTCTGATCGCCAGACCCAGCACCCCCTGGACCAACCCCTTGATTGAACCAATGTGCAGGATCTCCTCACTCACATCACTATCCCGGAGAGGGCGGGCGATGGCTGCATCCACCTTGTTTGCCTCTGCCTGCGCAGTCACCGCTTTCAGCCGGGTGTTGCTGCCAAACCAGCCGGCAAGGGTGTTGGCAGTACTGATAACCGCACCGGCAACACCGCACGAGCTCGGTGCCCCTTCAAATTTAATCGGTACAAAATCAGACAGTACGGCAAGTTTGTCTTCAGGAAGCCGCCCCCCATCATGAGGACCCGGTTGCAGGACGGGATCACCAATGCTGGCATCATTGCTGTTGGCCAGTACATGATTGTTGGACAAAATATAGAGCTGCCCCTCCCGACGCACCACGCAACCCAGTGTGCCTGCTGTTATGTCGCGATGGCCGATACTCACCCCTCCAGGCGCCGGACGGAACCGCCCGGTCGTGGACTGCAGCGCCCTGATCGGACCGGTTTCCACCACATCGGTTGGCAGGCCATCAATGTTTTCAGGAACACGATCCTGCTGTTTAAGCTCTGATATGGAAACCTTTTTTTCCACGGAACACACAATACACAGAGTATCCGTGCGCTGCCCTCCGGTGTATTTGTAGCCGATACCGGTAGCTACCACGTTGTGCTTCCGCAGCAGCGCATTACTACTCACCTGAGCAATCGCTCGCACATTGTCTATGGAATGGGTCATAAGGCCTCCTGGCAGACTCTAGTACAGTAAGACCTGAACAGGGTTTTCAAGTTCACTGCATTCACAGGCTGATAATCCTATGCCAATACTTCTGCAAATAGTGAGACCCGGTTCATATTTCCGAGCGACAAAAGCGGCTGAATTTCCCTCGCGGGGTTATCCCTCTTGCAGCCCTGTTTCCCCGCTGTCGATTGCATACAACCCCTTGAAATCAAACAGCTCCCCATCCGCCAGATGAGATGGAACAACGTTCTGCATACTGCGAAAGATATTTTCCAGCCGCCCGGGGGACTGTTTCTCCCACGCCTGCAGCATCTTTTTTATCATCTGGCGCTGCAGATTGTCCTGCGAGCCACACAGCGAGCAGGGAATAATGGGAAACTCCCGCGCAGCGGCGTAGCTTTCAATATCCCGTTCACTACAGTAGGCAAGGGGGCGAATCACGATATGCCGGCCATCGTCAGTGCACAGCTTGGGTGGCATGCTTTTGAGTTTGCTGCCGTGAAACATGTTCAGAAACAGGGTTTCGATCATGTCGTCCCGATGATGCCCAAGCGCGATTTTTGTCATGCCCTGCTCCGCAGCAAAGGTGTACAGGGAACCGCGGCGCAACCGAGAGCAGAGGCTGCACATTGTTTTCCCCTCTGGAACAATCTGCTTCACTACACTGTAGGTGTCCTGCTCGATAACGTGGAACGGAACACCCCGCTCTGCCAGATAGTCCGGCAGCACATGGGCAGGGAATCCCGGCTGTTTCTGATCAAGATTTACCGCTATCAGCTCAAAGCTTACCGGCGCACTGCGCTGCAGGCTCAACAGGATATCCAGCAAGGTATAGGAATCCTTGCCGCCGGAGAGACAGACCATAATCCGGTCGCCCTCCTCTATCATGTTGAAATCCTCTATCGCCTGCCCGACCTGCCGGCGCAGGCGTTTACGAAGTTTGTTGAATTCCGTGCGCCGTTTCTTCTCCATCACGGACATGACGGTCACAGCGCATCCCGGACGCGCTCCAGTTTGGAACGGACATCCCTTGCCAGCTGTTCAATTTCGCTTTTATCGGTCAGACCAAGCACCGCGACGGGATCCATAAAGGCAACGGTAACCGAACCATCCTGCTCTTCGCGCACTACGACGTTACAGGGCAACAACAGACCGATATCCGGATCGGCTTCCAGTGCCTGATTGGCCAGTCCCGGATTGCAGGCGCCCAGAATTTTGTAGGGAAGTTTCTCGATATCCAGTTTCTTTTTCATGGTCTCCCGGATATCTATCTCGGTAATAATGCCAAACCCCTCCGCCTTGAGCGCATCGATGGTTTTTGCCAGCACCTCGTCATAGCTACCCGAAACTTTCGTGGAAAAACTGTACATGGTTGATGAATCCCTCTGGTTGAAAAGCACAAAAAAGATGGGAGCAATGCTCCCATCCTGATTTTACCAGCAACAGCGCCGTCCGGTCTGTTATCAAACTTCACTCTTCTGAAAACGCTCTGCCACGGCGGCTGAATCACCCAGATATTCACCATTGACAAATACCTGTGGTACCGAATCCGCGCCCGTTGCGGCACGCACCGCGCGGATAGTAAGCCCCTGACCCAGCTGAATCTCCTCGAAATCGATACCCGCATCATGCAGTATTCCCTTGGCTCTGGCGCAGAAAGGACAGCCGGCCTTGGTGAAGATAACCACGTCATCCGGCTTGGTGGCATTCGGGTTTATATACTCCAGCATGGTATCCGCATCAGAGACCTCAAAAGGATCGCCCGGCACATCCGGTTCAATAAACATCTTCTCGATTACCCCATCCCTGACCAGCATGGAGTAGCGCCAGGAACGCTTGCCAAAGCCCAGATCATTTTTCTCCACCAGCATCCCCATCCCTTCCGTAAACTCACCGTTGCCATCCGGAATGAAAGTGATATTGTCCGCCTGTTGAGTCTTTTTCCACTCATTCATGACGAAAGTATCGTTGACCGACATGCAAACAATTTCATCCACTCCGTTACTTTTGAGTACATCTGCCAGCTCATTGAAACGGGGAACATGGCTGCCCGAACAGGTGGGGGTAAACGCCCCCGGCAGTGAAAAAACAACGACTGTCTTGTTGCTGAACAGCTCGTCACTGGTAATATTCTGCCACTCGCCGCTGTGACGGATACGGAAAGTGACCTGCGGTACACGGTTGCCTTCAAGGTTTTTGAACATATGTCGACTCCTAACGTTAATTACATTCAGTGAAACTACGTAACAGATATTACGTCATACTCTAATATTTTTGAAATCAATTGTTTTTATTTATCTGATAGAATAATGCTATGACACTGACTGAACTGCGTTATATCATCGCCGTCGCCCGGGAACAGCATTTCGGCCGCGCCGCCGAGTCCTGTTTTGTCAGCCAGCCGACACTCAGTATGGGGGTCAAAAAGCTGGAGGAAGAGCTGGGTATCGCCCTGTTTGAACGGGGGCCAGGAGGAATTACTCCCACCCCGGCCGGGGAACAGGTAATTGAGCAGGCGCAACGGGTAGTGGAAGAGGCCGGACGGATCAAAGAGATTGCCCGGCATGGCAGCGACCCGCTTTGCGGACCGCTCCGGGTGGGCGCTATATTTACCATCGGCCCCTACCTGCTACCCCACCTGATCCCGGAGCTGCACAACACCGCTCCACAGATGCCGCTGCAGGTGGATGAAGACTACACCGCCGGTTTGATTGAAAAGCTGAAGCGTGGCAGCATCGATGTGGCCATACTCTCCCTGCCGCTGGAGGAGCCGGGGATCATCACCTGGCCGCTCTATGACGAGCCTTTTGTCATTGTGATTCCCGCCGCACATCCCTGGAAAAATGAACAGAAGATCAATCCGCAGCAGCTTGCCGCTGAACATCCGCTGATGCTTGGCCCGGGGCACTGTTTCCGCGATCAGATTCTGGAGGTCTGTCCCGGCTGTATCCGTTCCAGCGAGGAGAGCCAGGGCGCCCATATCGGCAGCTCACTGGAAACCATCCGCCATATGGTTGCCTCCGGTCTTGGGGTCACCATTCTACCTTGTACCGCAGCGGGGGTGGATACCTACAATCAGCACCTGATTGCTGTCAAACAGTTTGAAAAACCGATTCCAACCCGCCGCGTGGCACTCGCTTGGCGAAAAAGCTTTCATCGCGATGAAGCCATCCAGGCGATTCACGATGCCATCAGAAACGCCCCCTTGAGTTGCATCAAACAGCTCGACCTGCCAAAACCGGTTACAACGACTATTCCGTCAAGGTGAGACACCGTTCAAACGGGAACGGTTATCTACCCTTCCCTTCTGATAAAGCTCACTCCTGTTCCAACGCTTCATGCAGTTTTTCATCTGTGATCTGACAGTACGCCGGCTCCGGGGTTTTGCCACAGAGGGTTTTTTGACCTCAACATCATAAACTTTCCCATACTCGGTCAAGCGGATAATCATCTGTTCAGAGCGATGCCAACCCGCGAGCAGATGAGGAGAAACACCGAAGTGACTCGCCAACTGACTCTGGTACACAATACTCAACGGCTCCTGCCGGTTGTTTCGGCGATGCAGAAAAATATTGTATATCACCCAGAGCTCCATACTTAACATGACCACACCAATGAAAAGCAGGATCGGAAACAGAAATTTGAGATAGTTAACAGGCTCTGCAGAGATGAATAACAAATTCTCCACACCCGCAGCTGCCATCAACGGCGCAGCCAGGGGCAACATTAAATAGATCCACAATACCCAGAAAAACAGCGTAATGCCTCCCTGAAAAATCCGCCGTACCATCCCCTGACGGTGAGGGCTTTCAATAATCAATGAACTCATGGGCGTACTCCTCTGTCAGGGCTGACCCAGGTGGCCCGTGCCCCCCGCGGCGTCAGCAGTGCCTTGGGAACAGCGACCACCAGTGTCAGCATATTGATCAGCCAGTAAACCAGTGGATACCAGAGCATCCAGTAATAGAGCCTTCCCAGGCCTTTTTCGTAACGCCCGTCAATATAGAAACTCACGGCAAACTGGATAAGACAGGTCACACCCAACAGCAGACTGGCGGATCCAGGCATCATGGAGAGCGAAGCCACCCCCTCCAGCGGGGGAACAAACTGCACCAACAGCCAAAGCATAAACAGGAAAACAATGGTGTAGGCCCAGAACACACTGATCAGGTATTCAATACACAACAGCCACATGCGTCGCTGGCGAAAACTCAAAATCTCCGGAAAGTAACGGGTAAACACCTCAACACCGCCCTGTGCCCAGCGCAAGCGCTGACGCCATAACCCTTTTAGCGTTTCCGGCATCAAAATCCAGCACAGGGCATTGGATTCGAAACGGATATCCCAACCACGCAGCTGCAACTTCCAGCTGACATCAATGTCTTCAGTAATCGCATCCATACTCCAGTAATCCACCTCCTGCAGTGCGGACTTACGAAAACCGGCAACCACACCGGAAACGGTGAATACCCGTCCGTAGATGCGCTGTGCGCGCTTGATAAGCCCGACTATTGAAGAGAACTCACCCACCTGAATCTTGCCCAGCAGAGTGGAACGGGTACGCACCCGCGGATTTCCGGTTACCGCACCGACGCGGCGACTGGCAACAAAATGCTGCATGATCCAACCAGTCGCATTTGCATCCAGCAACGCATCACCATCGATGCAGATCAGAAACTCATGAGGCGAGGCAAGGGCACCCATGCGCAATGCTGTGGGTTTACCCTGATTCTCGGCCAAATGAACCACCCGGAGACGGGCATACTGCCCGGCCAGTTCATCCAGCAGATAAGCCGTACCATCAGTGCTGCCGTCATTGATGGCAATGATCTCAAACTCAGGATAGTTCTGGTTGTCAAGCGCGGCAATGGTCTCGCGCAGATTTTCGCCCTCATTATGGCAGGGCACCAAGATACTGACTGGCGGATAGTCAGTCATATCTTCCAATCCTTCTGCCCCGACAGGATGACCATGCTCCCATTGAAAGTAGTACAGCAGCCCCCCCACCATCCATACATATGCCATAGCCAGCGGATAAAAATAGGCAAAGGCCAGCGCAAGGCCGAGATAATCTTGAAACGTGCTCTCCATGGCTAATTCTCCTTCGGGGTGATTTTCAGGGAGATGACCGGCCGGATTGCCTCCAGTGCCGGTCGCCCCTGGATGAAATCATCCGGGTAATAACCAAAATTAATGACACCATTGCGCAGCAACAAACCCATCTGTTGCGCCAGCGTTGCACCGTCGACGGGTTTGCTGCTGCGCCAATCGACGCTCTGCAATTCGAATACCGTCTTGTCTAGGGCACCCGGAATTGCGGCAACTCGGCTCACCAGCTCCTTCAGCCATGCTTGCGGATTCTTTGCATTTTCCATGTAAGGCATGGCCATTACCGCGGTATAATCATAGTGCTTCAGGAACACTGCCATGGACTGGGCAAACCAATTCTCGGACTCCGGATTCATAATCACCGCCGCATACATGTTGCGCGCCGTTTTGATTCGCGGTTGATACAGGCGGGTACGCTCAGTCAAAACGTCGGTCCATTCAGCCAGAGCCTCACTCTTGCGCAGAGACCAGCGCCGAAAAAGTTCGGGATCATTGCGAATGGCCTCGATATCTCCCGGCAATTCCCATTGGCGGTAGATTTCAAGAGCCCACGGACTGGCGTCCTCAAAATCACTCAGATAGGCATCATCATGAAATATCAACCCATCGAAGTGCGCATGCTTGGCCAGATCTTCATAGATATCACCAACGAAGCGCAGCGCCTTCTGATTGAACGGCGAGAGACGCCGGTAGCTCTCCATCCCCGACTTGCCCTGAACCGAAGCGACAACACGTGCTTTGGCCAAAGGGTGCTCCGGCGGCAAATCATAGGCCAATACCGGCAACCAGGCGTAAACCTTGACTTCAGTACGTGTACGCAACTGCCAGGCTACACGATTGAACAGATCCGCCCGCACCGGTAAATGACGGTTGGGAAAATAAAGCGCATCGGTATTGCCATCACCATCGGGATCGGCAAACGCCTGAAGATAGACGGTATTGACCCCCATCTCTTTAACCCTGTCCAGAAGGTTATCCAGATTTTTTTCCTGCTGCCTTGGGTCAGGATCGTAGACATAATCAAGATCCAGATGCATTACCCGTACCGGCTCGATGTGTGGTTTGTTATGATTATTGATCTGCCAGATAAAGTTCTCCAGATTGGAACCGTGACCAATTAACAGACGCCCAACTGTGCCAAGATTGTGGATATCCACCCTTTTATCCTCGAGCGTCAACGTGATTGGCATGCCTACCTCTCGGGCAATGTCAACGGTAACCCGATTGTAAGCGCCATATGGCCATACCAGAACCCGGGGTCGAACACCCGTCTTGCGGGCAATAAGATCTGAGTTGCGCTGGAGATCCGTACGAATGCGCTTGCGGTATCGGGCATCGCTCTCGTAACGTCCGGTTTTTGCATTGTACCGCCGGGTAACCGCGGCAGGTTGAACATTCCCCTGTGGATTGGCGAGAACACCGTGGTGGAGGTCATAGCTGTGGGAAGCGATCTCCACCCGGCCGGATTTGATCATTTCGCGAATCTCTCTCCAGCGCAGAAAATAGTTACGCGGCACCAACTCGCTCCCATAGAGAACATCCCTGGCCAACGGAGTTTCCTGCCACCGTCCCACTACCGCAAGTACTGCATGGAAATCAAACACCTTCAACAGCGGATAGACCTGTTTATACATCCCTCGATAACCATCATCAAAAGTCAGCAGGACTGCCTTCTCCGGCAAAGGGCGCTCCCCGCGTTGCGCGGCCAGCAAATCATCGATTTTTATCGATACATAACCGTGCTCCTTGAGCCAGGAAAACTGCTTTGCCAGTTCCGTGGTCTCAACAGCCATTGCGTTGAAATCCTCTCTGCGATCCAGGGCATGATCTGCTTCGTGGTACGAAAGCACTATCAGTTCAGCACTGGCAGGTAATACAGCCAGCACGAGAAAAACAGTCACCCAGAATTGATAGAGCACGTTAATCCATCCTCCTGATCTCTTTTTTTGTTTGCTCATTATCAAAACCTTGCGTAAAAATTCAGAAAGCCACGGGTGGTATATTCCCGATTGCCATCGTAAACGGGGCGAGCTCGGCTGATACCGTAACTCAAACTCAACAGGCGACTGAAACTCCAGTGATGTTCATAACCCACACGCCATGTCAATTCGGTATCAAACCCGCGCTGGCTGCTTGTGCCAACATTGACCAACAGGCGTTGATGCATGGTTTTTTCGTAACGACGCCAGGTTTGCCATTGATTATTCAAGCCCAGTTCGATGGTGGTTTGCCGCGATGGATTGAAATAAGCAGCATCATCCTCACTATTGGTTTGACGATAAGCGGTAAGACCTCCTTCCAGTTGATAACGTATCTTGTTTATCAGACGCTGGCGCCCGAATGCGGTAAAGATTTTCCGGCGATTTCCATCATCAAAACCCATATACTGCGCAGATAAGCCCAAACGCCGGCTCTCATGAAAACGGTATTCTGTACCTACCGAAAAAGACCATGCCTGAACACCGGAAAGTTCAGCCTGCAATGGTGTTTGGTTGCTGAAACTGTCCGCCGACAAATGGACGCGCCAGTGATCTGTAAATTCCCAGTCTCCCTGAAATGAAACTCCCGGTGCACCATCTCCGTCGCTGATACTGCCCCGAAGCACCAGATCCTGTTTCCGGTAATGCAACCCGGCAGCCAAACGGTTGCGAGTGGCTGTCAGCCCGGAAAAATCGGCTTCGCTGTGCAGCAAAAAGAGAAAAGGGCGAAAACCGGGACGGCTGGGTTTATCGTAATAGTAGGTTTCGATGCCAAACTCATCACTGCCTTGATACAGACTGGAACTGGAACCTCCGTTTACACCTAGCCAAAACTCCCTTTTTTTACCGACTTCTGCCTCCCGAAGCAGCTCTTTAACCTGGGGATCATCACGGTAATAAAGCGATAAAGATTCCAGCGCACTGTCAGCACCGACTGTATCACCCCTGGCCAGCATTACTCGGGCAACACCGGTACGGGCACCCAGATTTTCCGGATCCCGTGCGAGCACAACCCGATATTCAGCCAGAGCCTGGCGTGGCCACCCCCGCCACAATGCAACACCCGCCAAGGCATTTCTTACATCGGAATCGGCAGGAGCCTGTGACATAAGCAAACGAAGTTCGCGCTCGGCTGCATCAAGCCTGCCAACATAGGCCCGCGCTTGGGCAGCAACAGTCTGCGCATACAATTTATCGGCATTCCATACCCACTCCTTGCTCCCGGGTTGCCACTCCCTTCCAGGTAGCGAAGCAGCTAGTGCATCTATATGGGAAAGTGATTTCCGATAGCGCCCTGACTCCAAATAAGCGTAGTACAGGGCGTACTGGGCATCCAGATCATCAGGATATCTCTTTACAGCCTGTTCAAGCAGAACTGCAGCCCGCTCCGGTTGGCGCAAGGAGAGAAAAGCCTCTCCAACTGCGGCCTGTACATAGGGAGGAAACCGTTTTATACCTTGCTCACGCAACTGTTCATACAACGCAACCGCTTCGTTCATGTAACGTCGGTTACGGTAAGCGCTGATAAGGTCAAAGCGGTTGCGCCGGGCCGAAGGGGTTGTCTTGTCCTTCATCTGATCATATTGCATTTGCAACAATCCGATAGCCCGATCGCTATCACGGTAGCGATCCACAGGATTTACTACCGGCAGCCGCCCCCACCGCACTACCGCCGCAGCCTTGTGTGCAGTTATCTGCTGAAGCTCTTCATCACTGAACAACTCGCTCTCGCGACGAGCCAGACGAGCTGCCTCATGAGCCGCTCCCAAACGGATCATGTTCAAAATTCGACCACGACGGGCAGCACGATGGTTAGGCTTTTTCGCTAGCAGACGATCATAAGCCGCAATGGCTCCAGCATAGTCTCCATCCACCTGCTTCACATAAGCCAGTGCTTCAAGCAATTCAATAGAGTCGGGATTACGCCTCAATAAAATTCCCAGCTGCTCTTCGGCTTCCCGGGGCTGTCCGGCCTCGGCCAGACTCAACGCCAGACCCAGGCGGGCCTGGCGTTTTTCAGATCTTCGCTTGAGGGCTTCACGATATAACTTGACAGCCAAACCGGGCTGCTTCTGGTTGCGTGCCGACTTGCCAATCGCATTGAGAACATAGCCGGGTGTACGCTTCAGGTTGATACGTGACAGTTTTTCCAGTACATCTTCATCACGCCCGGCCCACGCAAGAACACTAATGTAATCATGAAGATATACCTTACGGGAGGGATAGGCATTCACCAGGCCGGACAAGCGTTGTAGCGCTGAATCATATTGCCCCCGACGGGCTTCCTCTACCGCAGCACGATGTTCTGCTGCTGGAGATTTCAATACTATTGAGGCGGGGGCCGCAACAACCGGAGTGGCAATACAAAAGATAACTCCTGCAGCCAGTAATACATTCCAGGAACAATAACGGTTCGGGAAACAGCTGAGAGTAAATATTGTTTTAAAATAAAGCAGCACAACATTTCCTTATGAAAAAAGCGGGAACTCATAAAAAACGAGTTCAAAATTCACTTTTGTACCCGTTACCCATCTAACACGCCTGTTGCAATGAAATAGTTCCCTCTTTGAGCATTTTTTTGGACTGGAAGGATATTTGTTTGTCAGAGTATCTGCTTCAGATATCCCCACCATGATTTTTCATTCTTTACCCGGTACAACCAACATCAATCCAAAACAAACCCCATCCTTACCGACAAAGGCACCTCTAGAATTGTGTCAATTTTCGCGGAGTCCTGCGGTGCCACCCAAAAATCACAAGACCCTCATGCAAGATTTTCCAAAAATAAAAACTCGGCAACTATTCAGTTTGCTCCAAAACGTGTCATCCCTGCGTTGGAAAATAGTCATTTACCCCTGTAAACTCACGTTTTCCGCCTTGTTCTGATCCGTTTCAGAAGCAATCTGAGCAGTTACAAAATTTATAAAAAAATACGGAGAAGAGCACTCCCGGCTACAGGAGGACAAAACACAAATCAAATTTTTCCGGCAAGACAGTGGGTTCACCAAATCCCGTAAAATGGTGTAATTACCCTGCCCTGCCGACTCTGAAACAGGCCATCCCGGCGTTGGAAAATTCAAAAACACCAGTGAAAAAACACAAAAAGATTTGTCTTGGTAGTCAAGCGAGGCAGGGATTATAGACTAATTCCAAAAAAATAAAAGGTACCCAACTCACATTTTACAATTGGGTATCTTTACAACTGGTGATTTTTTCAAGAGAACATGGAAGCCCCGTTGATACAGCTCTTTGACGGGGTGCCACTCCTCATCTAACTCATTCTTGCAAAACGTTTTGTTCCTGACTCGTCCAATATAGTCCCAGCCTAAAGATTGAATCAAGCTAAACCACGGTACCCGGAATCCCGCATCAGTAACGACTATCGGTCGACAACTGGCAGGCAGGATGTTCTTAAGCCGG
>JALSHD010000064.1 GCA_026982395.1 Chromatiales bacterium
GAGTTCGATCCGGCCCTGCTCCACCAGCCGATAGATGCCCCAGGCAGTTACCGGTTTGGCAATCGACTCCACCCGAAACAGGGCATCGACCATCATCCTGCGCCCTTGCTCCCGATCTGCATAACCGTAGGCGCCGGACCACACTACTCGACCCTCACGAACCAGCGCCACACTCGCCCCGGGAACATCGTAGCGCTGCAACAAAACCGGAACTTGTGTGTCCAGATATCGGGAGAAAATATCGAGCGAGGCGCGGTTGTCAGACGGTTGGGGGGCGCAGCCGGAGAGAGTCAACAGCAGACCAGGCAGCATCAGAGCCGCCACTCCCATCGGGATGACACCCGCAGATTCAAGATTCATGCTGATTCCTGTTACGTCCGTGTCGCTGAAGTTCAGTATAGCCCACGTCGGTACGAGCGACATTCGGCCGACTCTCCCCTGGAAGATTTTATTGAACAGCGTGCTGACCGCACTCCTCCCTCGGCAGCTACTCGGCTTGCCCTCAGGGCCGGATCAAACCCGGCAAAACAAATAATCGGGCAACTGTGGAATCATTTATTTATGTCATTCAATCACTTCATTGGATTGGAGGATGGACGTACCGACATCAACATACGCCATGAATTGCTGGACGTGGTATTTCTCTCCTTGACGTCGATGTTGTCGGGAACCCGGGGTTGGAATGGCACAACGCTTCATACTGGTCCAGGAACTACTGTTTGCATCGTTTCCAGAATTACCCGGAGCGGTATCTTGGAAAAGCGGACCAGGATTCCACCGCATGACGATTCTGGTCACTGGTTGCCGGAAGCCACTCCTTGTGCCTGGCGCTGGCGAAACCGTGCGTTACCGCGCATCGCTAATCCGGATTTCCGGCCACGGTGGCACCTTTTTCCGGCGGAAACGTGATCGGCAGGAGTGCCGTGCGAATGGTTTTTTCGATCCCCTTTTCGAGCCACTTCGTTATATTGGGATGGGGCACCAGACCCTGACTGTTCATTTCAAACCTGGCACCTTCAAGCAGATGCTGGTAAGGGCCGGAGCCGTATAGCCGGTTAGAGACAATCAACACTCGGCCACCGTTCCGGTTGCCCTTCTCAGTTTCTTTCTTGATCTGTCTCAGGGCTTGCTCCCGCTTGTCAGGCCAGTCCTCCCGCACGGTCATCGCCTTTATCTCCTTTAACCGGGGCAGGCCCTGGCGGATGAGTTCAATATTGCGGGTGGTGATGTCGAGCCAGTGCTGGTTTGTTTCATCATCTCCTGTGCCATGGGCAAGCAGGATGACGGTTTCTTTTTCCGGTTGTTTGCTTATTTCGAGAACACGCTGCTTGAGGATCTCGGCAATGAGCGGATCCTCTTCATAACCACCAAAAGCATGAAAGACCGCGCTGCTGCGGATCCGCAGCGGAAGTGGGCCATGCCGGTGGGCTGGTGGCTGTTTTGACAACCCGAGGATATAATCGGTTTTGGCCTTCATGCTCTCCTGCAATGCGTTTTGGCCTTCATGCTCTCCTGCAATGCGTACATGCGGACAAAAATGATTCGCGTGATCCCCTCCCGCTCCAATTTTTGCACGGCCTGCCCCAGGATTAGCGGATCACCCATACCGGGTGCAACTTCGATCCGGTAGCGCTTGCGTAGTGGTGCGATCACTTTTTCCAGCCCGTTATTATAGGGCTGCGTGGCGCCGTGTGGCATGATCAGTACGCCAATCTGATCCCTGGAGGCCGGAGAGTAACGGTTTGCAGTCTGTTTCAGCCAGGTCAACACTTCGGGATGGGGTAGTAACGATTCGCCCAAAGCGATATCAAACTCACCGAACTTGCGGCCCAGCCAGCTCTCCTCGGACATATGCTGATCATATTTGACGCCGATGGAGAGCGGAATGAGCAAAGCCCTTCCGCGTTTGGCTGCGGTACGGATGATTAGCTCATCAACGGCTCTGTTTTTTTTCTCCTGATCCTGCGCATCCCGATCGTAGTAAACATGGATGGCAACCTCATCAAAATGGTGACGTCCGGTTACCTCGTGCAGGAGGTTTTCAATATCACTTCTGATACGCTGCTCGCTGGTTTTGTCCACTGCGCCGGTGGTTGCCACAATCAACTGTTCCCGCCTCGGTTCTTCGCTCAACGCCTCCACCCGGTCGAGCAGGATCTGAGCCGTAAGGTGACTGTCAGCCATGGGTGGCGCCCATTGAATCGGGGTAGTTTTCCTGGCCTCATCTACCAGTTTTTTGTAGTTGTTGAACGTAGAGTTTGCACCGGAAAGAAACATTGGGATCGCAATGATTTTTTTGACACCCTGTTTTTCCAGTTCGATTACCGCCTGACGGATATAGTCGGCATAGCTCTCTTCGACCCCCTGGTGGTTTTTTCCGACCAAGGCCAGGCTGACGGTGTGTGTCTGTTTGAACTGCTCCATCACTGCATCAATCTCTTGATTGCCCAGGAAACCACGATCTTTGGCGAGCACCAGAAAACCGGGTCCCTGTGCTCCTGCAGCCGCGTATTGAGACATGAAAACGAGTATCATGATCAGGCAAAGCCTGATGTGCACAGAAACAGCTGTGCTCTCTACGAGATTTTTTTCTATCGGTTGTTTCATTGAAAAATGTTCCTGTGTTGAAATTCAGCGCACCTTGAAGGCGATAAACATACCCTCGGCATAATGTGACTCCTGTTCTCCGGAGTCCCAGATATTGCAAATCAGCACATAGTTACCCGGCTCAAGATCGAAAGCGGCGTGGGTGCTCGCACCAACCGCAATATCTTCAATCTCACCGATAATCCTGATGCCCTTAGCCTTTTCATCCATATTGCCATTGGCATCCACGGGCAGACTGGCAGCTGCAAGATCAGTCTTTACCACCGCCATTTCATTAACATCGGCAGAACCACTGTTGATCACCTTGAAGGTCACCGGACCGGCACTGACCGTGGTTTTGTCCGGGGAGATGGTCCATTCGGTCAATACGACGTTAATGGTTTCAGCACTACAATGATTTGTGGCTGGCGAATGTTGAGCGGCATAGTTGGTTTCAGCGCTTGAATTCATTAGAATCGCTGCCGCCATGACAAGCACCGCAATTCCGGTTGACAGCTGTTTTTTTGTTGATTTATTGAGCATTTCTGCCCTGACCAGAACCGTATACAGGTGTGTCACGCAAGACGGTTTTGCTGATCCCGGCGAGTTTATCCATGCACTGCCCGGTCTCCTGTGGTGTCTTGATATCTCTTTTCAATTCATCAACCACCATTTTTACTCCTTTCCAGAATCCCAGAACGGAGTTATCCGGCTGTCCATAGGCCAGACACTCGGCAATCGCGCCAGTGGCAAGTCTGTCCAGTTCTGCTATACGTTCGTTTGTCATCCTGCAGTTCCTTTTGGGTAAAAAAAACCGCTTCCCGATCCAACGGAGGTTCGATGATTCACTTGCGGGAAGCGGGGGTAAACCACTGTTTTCTCGGTTTGTCAGCAAACAATTTGCTGGAGAAGAGTTTGCCAAACGGGCTTTTTCCATCTGCATTTCCGCACGGCTTGTTACCGCCGCTACACTCTCTGCAAAATCCCGCTTCGGTATTGTGTGTTCCTGGCTGCTGTGCGATGTTTTCAGGTTTTTGTTCCATTACTCATTCCTTGTTTCCCCTGTATCGATAATGTGTTGCAAATTGTTATCACTTTCCGGGTGGCGG
>JALSHD010000065.1 GCA_026982395.1 Chromatiales bacterium
CGCCGCGAGCTGTTTGACCGGCAGGATGAGGTGGAGGAGAGGCGCGACACGCTGATTGCGGAACTGGAAGAAAAACTTCAGCAAAAAGCGGAAGTAAAACCGCTTTTCAGCATAAAATGGCAATTGACATAGGGCACATGAACAGAGCAGGAGGAGAGCGCCATGGCCAGCGGTAAACTGCTACCGGCGGATTGTACAGTGGCAATGCTGACCCAGGTTTTGTTCGGAATGTGCCCGGTTTTCCCGTTTTGAGAGCAATAAAAGGCGTATGACATGCTGACGAAGATCACAATCAAGAACTTCAAAATATTTGAAGGAGTCGAAGTGGAGCTTGGTGATCGTGTAGTGCTGATAGGCCCGAATAACTCAGGCAAGACATCCGCGCTTCAAGCTTTGGCGCTATGGGATATCGGGATAAAGAGATGGATCGAGAAAAGAGGGCCAGGAGAAGTCCCCATGAAGCGTCCCGGGGTCACCATCAACAGAAAAGACCTGATTGCAATGCCGGTTCCCGATGCAAATCTTCTATGGCGTGACCTGCATGTCCGTGAAGCTGCTCAAGGGAAAGGAACCCGAAATGTACGCATAGATATTACAGTGGAAGGGGTTTCGGGTGGTGAGGCCTGGTGCTGTGGTCTTGAGTTCGATTATGCGAATGAAGAATCGTTCTATTGTCGTCCATTGCGAGTTTCCGGTGGCAAGAATCCGGATCGCATGCCCATCCCCGATCATGTTTCATTCGTAGGCGTCGCTTTTCTGCCGCCCATGTCCGGACTATCAGCCAGTGAGACCCGTCTGGATCTTGGTGCGATCAATGTGCGTTTGGGTGAAGGCCGTACCGCGGAGGTGCTTCGCAATCTGTGCTACGAAGTCCAGCACAGGGAAAATGGCGAGGAAAACTGGCAGTACATCGTTCAGCACATTCAATCCCTGTTTGGGGTGGCGCTGGAGGAACCACGCTATATTCCGGAACGTGGCGAGATTACCATGGCCTATCGTTCGGGGAAGATCAGGCTTGATCTGTCGTCATCCGGCCGGGGATTGCAACAAACACTGTTACTATTGACGCACATGATGGCCCATCCCAACTCTGTACTGCTGTTGGATGAGCCCGATGCGCACCTCGAAATACTCAGGCAGCGGCAAATCTATCAATTGTTGACTGACACCGCCAAAAGGCAGAATAACCAGCTGATCGTGGCCAGTCATTCAGAGGTCATTTTGAATGAGGCTGCCGACCGTGACATGGTGATTGCCTTTGTGGGAAAGCCTCATCGTATCGATGATCGCGGTAGTCAGGTACTAAAGTCGCTGAAAGAGATTGGATACGATCAATACTATCAGGCAGAGGAAGCAGGCTGGGTGTTGTATCTCGAAGGCTCCACTGATCTGGCAATTCTTCGAGCCTTCGCTCAACGGCTGGAACATCCGGCCGTGGCGTGTCTTGAAAGGCCCTTTGTCCATTATGTTCTGAATCAGCCCCCAAAGGCTCAGGAGCATTTCTATGGTCTGCGGGAAGCCAAGAACGACCTGGCTGGCATTGCAATTTATGATCGTTTGGACAGGGGGTGCCCCAGTGATCCGAATCTTGAACAACTCTGCTGGAATCGGAGGGAAATAGAAAATTACCTTTGTACCAAAGAGGTGCTGATGTCCTGGGCGCGAGAAGCTGCAAGCAGAGAGGCTGAAGGCCCATTGTTTGAGGAAGGCTTGATCAAGGAATGGGAAGATGCCATGGAACAAACCATTGTTGAATTGGAGGATGCCAACGAAAAACTGAACAGGCCTTCGCCCTGGAGCAAGGATGCAAAAGTAACCGATGATTTTCTCGACCCACTGTTTGCCGCGTTTTTCAAGAAGCTGCAGCTACCCAACCTTCTGCGCAAGACCGACTATCATGAACTCGCGCAATTTGTTGAGCCGGACAGGCTGGACCCTGAAATATCCCGGATGCTCGATGCCATTGTTAATGTAGCAAAAAGCGCATCGCCGCTTCGCGACTGAGCGCCGTTCTTCAAGACAATCTGACATGACCAATAAACAAAAACTCGAACTCACCTGGATTGGCAAAGACAAGCGGCCCAAGCTGGAGCCGCGGATTCTGCTGGAGGATCCGGAGAAGTCGTATCACGCCAAACAGCGGGTGACGGAGAACGACAGCTTCGACAACCGGCTGGTCTTTGGCGACAACCTGCTGGCGCTGAAGGCGCTGGAGCAGGAGTTTGCGGGCAAGGTGAAGTGCGTGTTTATTGACCCGCCCTACAACACCGGTAGTGCCTTTACCCATTATGACGACGGGCTGGAGCATTCTATCTGGTTATCACTGATGCGAGACCGACTGGAGATCATCCGCAATCTGATGTCGGAAGATGGTTCGCTCTGGATCACGATAGATGATGCAGAGGGTCATTATCTGAAAGTGATGTGCGATGAGCTATTTGGAAGATCTAACTTCTTAGGAACAGTCACGTGGCAGAAAACAACCAGTGTACATAACAATGCTGTGTATTTTTCATCTGCTACCGACTTAATATTATGCTATTCAAAGAATATAGAGCAATTTCGAATGGGCAGAGTGCCGAGAAGTGAGAGGAATTTAAAAGATTATTCAAACCCAGACGATGATCCGCGGGGAGCTTGGACATCAAGCCCACTGCACGTGAGCCTAACTTCAGGGCAAAGAGGCAAACAATACGCGCAGACAGGGAAGAGTTCTGGTTTGTTTGCGATAGTGTAAACCCACATGGCGAAGAAATTTGGCCGCCAAAAGGTCGTTGCTGGGGGTATTCGAAACAAAAAATAAGTGAGCTTGAAAAGGATAATTTGATATGGTGGGGGAAAACAGGAAGGAATCAGCCGCGACTTAAACGGTTTCTGAAAGATAACAAGGAGGGAGTTGTTCCAATAACTCTTTGGTTGTCAGAAGAAGTTGGTCACAATCAGGAGGCAAAAGCTGAAAACACTGCATTATTACAGGATTCAACTGAGCTTTTTTCAACACCTAAACCCGAGAGGCTCCTAAAGAGAGTCATTGAGCTCTCTACAGAACGCGGTGATCTTGTGCTCGACTCCTTCGCCGGCTCCGGCACCACCGGCGCGGTGGCTCACAAGATGGGCCGCCGCTGGATCATGGTGGAGCTGGGCGAGCACTGCCACACCCATATCATCCCCCGCATGAAGAAGGTGATCGACGGCGAGGACCCCGGCGGCATCACCAAGGCGGCGAACTGGAAGGGCGGCGGTGGTTTCCGCTATTACCGCCTGGCCCCTTCGCTGCTGGAGAAGGACAAGTGGGGCAACTGGGTCATCAACCGGGAATACAACGCCGCCATGCTGGCGGAGGCCCTGTGCAAGCTGGAGGGTTTCACCTATGCGCCGTCGGAGAGCATCTGGTGGCAGCATGGCCATTCCAGCGAGAACGATTTCATCTATGTAACCACGCAGAATCTGGCGGTGAGCCAGTTGCAGGCCTTGTCCGAAGAGGTGGGAGGCCCACCCTCTCCCCCGGCCCCTCTCCCTCCCGAGGGAGAGGGGAGTAAAGAAGCTGCATCTGCCGGCTTTTCTCCCGCCAGCGGGCAAGAGAGGCGCAGCGCCGAAAAGCCCCTCTCCCCGGCCGGGGAGAGGGGTTGGGGAGAGGGGCGGACGCTGC